>NZ_BAABIK010000005.1:0-245415 GCF_039542725.1 Streptomonospora halophila
ACTGGCTGATCGGCGCCCCGGTCAAGCGGTCACTGATCGCCTACGACCACTGACCCGGGACACACAACAACTCCCATCAACGATCTAGCCGACCCGGCGTTGCGCCAGGGCCGCCAGGTCGTCGGCGCCCGCGCCGCACGCCGCGGCGACCTCGGGCTCGTCGAGGGCGCCGCACTGCAGTCCGCGGGTGAGCACCGCGGCAAGGGCCTGGGCCGTGGCGGGCTCGTCGAGGACGGTGCCGCCGACCGATCCCAGGTAGTCGGCCAGGCGGGCGGCCGCCGGGCCGAACGCCCGGCGGTAGAAGACGTAGGTGGCCAGGTACCGGGTGGGCAGCTGGTGCGGGTGCATGTCCCACCCCTGGTAGAAGGCCCGTTCCAGGGAGCGCACCACGAGCCGCGTGTGCAGCCGCCAGGCGGCGTGCACCTGCTCGGCCGCGCCCACGGGCAGCACGTTGGCGGCGCCGTCCGAGAGCCGGACGCCCGTCCCGGCGGCCGCGACCTGCATCACCGCCTTGGCGTAGTCGGCGGCCGGGTGGTCCATGGCCTGGTGCGCGGCGGTCACACCGCAGGCGGCGGTGTAGTCGTAGGTGCCGAAGTGCAGCGCGGTGACGCGGCCGCCGCCGGCCCGCACCATCCGGGCGAGGTCCGCGGTGCCGCCGGGTCCGATCACGCACTGCGGGGTCTCGACCTGCAGTTCAAACCGCAGCCGCCCCTCCGCCAGCCCGAACAGCCGCTCCATGCGGGCGAGCGCCCACGCGGCGGCCTCCACCTGCTCCACCGACGTGATCTTGGGCAGGGTGATCCGCAGGCCCTCCGGCAGCCCGCCGGCCGCCTCCAGCAGCCCGCTCAAGAACAGCGCCAGGCTGCGTGTCCCGCGGCGGCGCCCCTCGGCCTCCATGCCCTTCATGCGGATGCCGACGCCGGGCGGCGCGGTCCCGGCGGCGACGTCCGCGCCGAGCGCGGCCGCCGCCGCCCCGACGTGGGCGTCCTCCTCGTCGTCGGTGCGGACCCCGTAGCCGTCCTCGGCGTCGACGCGCAGATCCTCGACCGGTTCCCGGTCAAGCTTGGCCAGCACGCGAGGCAGTGCCGCGGCCACGTCGGCCTCCTCCAGGCCGGTCGCCGCGGCCAGCTCGGCCGCACCCGGGGCGAACGCGCGCAGCGCCGCCACCGCCTGCTCACCCCAGGCGGCGGCGAGGCCGCGCCTGATGCGGTCGGCGGGCACGTAGACGGTGTGCACCGGCTGCCGCCCGCCGTCCGCGCCGGGGTAGTCGCGGCGCAGCCGCGCGTCGGCGCGCGCGAGCCGGGCGTCCAGCCCGGCGTTCATCTCCTCCAGCGCCCCCGCCAGCCGCGACGGGGACGGGCCGGTGTCCGCGCCCGGCGCCACGCCCCCGCCGCCTCCGCCTGCAACCACCCCTGAGCCACCGCCTCACCACCGCCGCCTCCGCCCGGGCGGCCGCGCACTCGGACGCGGATGACGGAGACTCTCATCGCGCCTACGCCTTCTATATCGCGGACACTAACTTTTACAATTCGGAACAACAAGAGTCGGCGGGCTGCCGGCGGCCCCCGGGGGCGCCGCGGCCGCCGGAGCACGAGATGGGAGCAGCTGACTTGGCTTCGTCACAGGCGGCGGCCGACGCCGACCCCGCACCCAGGGCGCGCTCGGGCGGCGTGCAGTCGCTGGACCGCGCGTTCTCCCTGCTGGAGATCATGGCCGAGGCCGGAGGCGAGGTCTCGCTGAGCCGGCTCGCCGAATCCTCCGGCCTGCCGCTGCCCACCATCCACCGGATCATCCGCACCCTGCTCGCCAACGGCTACGTGCGCCAGCTCCCGTCCCGCCGCTACGCGCTGGGCCCCCGGCTCATCGGCCTGGGCGACAGCGCCTCGCGGATGCTGGGCACCTGGGCGCGCCCGCACCTGGGCCACCTCGTCGACGAGCTGGGCGAGACGGCCAATCTGGCCATGCTCGACGGCGACAAGGTCGTCTACGTCGCACAGGTGCCCTCTCAGCACGCGATGCGGATGTTCACCGAGGTGGGCCGGCGCGTACCGGCGCACTCGGCGGGCGTGGGCAAGGCGCTGCTGGCCCAGCTGCCGGAGAAGGAGGCGCTGGCGACGCTGCGCCGCACCGGTATGCCCGCCGCCACCGACCGCACCATCACCGGGGCTGAGGCCTTCCTCGCGGAGATGAACCGCATCCGCGAACGCGGCTACGCCATCGACGACGGCGAGCAGGAGGTGGGTGTGCGCTGCCTCGCCGTGCCCGTGCAGGGCGGACCGGCGATGATGGCGGTCTCGATCTCGGGCCCTGAGGCCCGGGTGAGCTGGGACTTCGTCGCCCGCGCCGCCCCGATCGTGCGCCGCACCGCCCTGCAGCTGGCCGGCGACCTCGATCACCGCGACTAAGCCTCCGGTGCCGCGGAGGGGCGGGCGCGTCACGGACGCGCTCGCACTCGGCCGGGGCCGCCGCAGACCGCCTCCGCCCCGCGGCCCCGGGGCCGCGGCACCGGGCCGCCGGGAGGGCCGCGCAGCCCGCGGCGAGACGGCCCGGCGGCGGGCGCGACCGGGGTCGGGCCCGGGGGTCAGGTCTGCTGGTCGAAGCCCAGGCGCCGCAGCTGCTTGGGGTCGCGCTGCCAGTCCTTGGCCACCCGCACCCGCAGGTCCAGATACACCCGGGCGCCCAGCAGCCCCTCGATGTGGCGGCGGGCGGCCGAGCCCACCTCCCGCAGGCGCGCGCCCTTGGCGCCGATCACGATCGCCTTCTGGCTGGGGCGCTCCACGTACAGCGACGCGTAGATGTCGATCATCTCGCGGCCCTCGCGGGTCTCCTGGCGCGGCAGCATCTCCTCCACCACGACCGCGATGGAGTGCGGGAGCTCGTCGCGGACGCCCTCCAGCGACGCCTCGCGGATCAGCTCGGCGACCAGCATCTCCTCGGGCTCGTCGGTGAGGTCGCCCCCGGGGTACAGCGGCGGGCCCTCGGGCAGGCGCTCGCAGAGCACGTCGGCCACCGTGTCGACCTGGAAGCCCGACTCCGCCGAGACCGGCACGATGTCGGCCCACTCCCCCAGCCGCTCCACCGCCATCAGCTGTTCGGCTACCGCGGCCTTGTCGGCGCGGTCGGTCTTGGTGACCAGCGCGATCACCGGGGTGTCCCGCTGAGCGGCGAGCTCACGGGCGATGTAGGTGTCGCCGCGCCCGATCGGCTCGTCCGCGGGGATGCAGAAGCCGATCGCGTCGACCTCGACCAGGGTCGAGCGCACCAGGCTGTCCAGCCGCTCCCCCAGCAGCGTGCGCGGCTTGTGCAGCCCGGGGGTGTCCACGATGATCAGCTGGGCGTCGTCGCGGTGCACGATCCCGCGCACCGTGCGCCGGGTGGTCTGCGGCCGGGTGCTGGTGATGGCCACCTTCTGGCCCACCAGCGCGTTCATCAGGGTCGACTTGCCCACGTTGGGGCGGCCGACGAAGCAGGCGAACCCGCTGCGGAAGCCCTCCGGGTAGGAGGGCATCTCCAGCGGAGTGCGCAGCTTGTCCAGGTCGAGGTCGTCCATCTCTCCAGTCTCATCCGCTCCCGCGGCGGACGCCACCGCCGCGGGTCCGACGCGCTCGCGCGCTCAGGGGTGCAGGACCGCGGTGGGCGTGCCGTCCGGAGCGGCCAGCACCACCAGCGGTGTCTTCATGTCGGCGGCCACGGCCCGGTCGGCCTCGGCCGGCTCCGCGGCCCGGGTCACGACCGCGGCGGCCTCCAGGGCGCCCGCTTCGCTGGAGACCGCCGCGGCGACGGCGGCCTGCAGTGCGGTGAGCTTCAGGGACGGCAGCGCCACGGTGGCCGCGGTGTAGGTGCGGCCGGTCTCGTCGCGCACCGCCGCGCCCTCGGCGGCCTGGGTGCGGGCGCGCGTGGCGCGCGCCAGGGTGACCAGCTTCTCGTCCTCGGGGTCGAGCTGCTCCGGCGCGGCTGGCTCGGTCACGGTGGGGTCTCCTCCCAGCGGGGTCGTGTCGTGGCCCGGAGCCGGCAGAACCCGGCATCCGGCGTTCCGCGGCGCGCAGGCAGGCGCTGCCGCGGCGGGCGGGGCGGGCCCCGCCGCGCGTCTTACTCCTCACCCGCCTCCGCGGACTCCAGCGCCTCCACCAGTACCGTGGCGGTCTGGTTGCGGCGTCCCACCGTGTCCTCGGCGGTCAGCCGCAACCCAGCGTAGACGGCCTGGGACCCCGTGATGGGCACGCGCCCCAGCGCGTAGGCGAGCAGCCCGCCGACCGTCTCGACGTCGGGGGCGTCCAGCTCGGTCCCGAACAGCTCGGCCAGCTCGCCCAGCGGCAGGCGGGCGGTCACGCGCGCCCGGCGCTCGTCCAGCCGCTCGATGGGCGGGACCTCGTCGTCGTACTCGTCGGTGATCTCGCCGACGATCTCCTCGACGATGTCCTCGATGGTGACCAGCCCGGCCGTACCGCCGTACTCGTCGATCACCACGGCCACGTGGATGCGCCGCTGCTGCATGTCGCGCAGCAGCTCGTCGATCGGCTTGGAGTCGGGCACGTAGGACGCGGCGCGCATGACGTCGCCCACCGTCTCGGCCCCGGCCGGCTCGGCCCTGCCGGCACCGGCGGCGCCGCGCGCCCACTCCTGGCGCATGCGCGCGACGACGTCCTTGAGGTAGACGATGCCCACGACGTCGTCCTCGTCCTGCCCGGTGACGGGGATGCGGGAGAACCCGCTGCGCAGCGCGAGGGACAGCCCGTCGTCGAGGGAGGAGTCGCGCTCGACGAAGACGATGTCGGTGCGCGGCACCATCACCTCGCGCACCGAGGTGTCGTCGAGCTTGAACACCGAGTGGATCATCTGCCGCTCTTCGGCGTCGATGACGTGGCCGCGCTCGGCCAGGTCCACCAGGCGGCGCAGCTCGCTCTCGCTCGTGAACGGGCCGCTGCGGTCCCCCAGGTTGCGCGGGGTCAGCGACCGGCCCAGCCGCACCAGCGTCCCCGAGACCGGGCCCAGCACCGGCGCGAGGGGCGCGAGGAAGGCGACGCTGGCCGCGGCCAGCGAGGCGGCGAACTGGCGGCCCAGGATGCGCGGTGTGACGCCGACGAACACGTAGTCAACGACGGTCATCACGACCACCGCGCAGGCGGCCGAGAGCCAGCCCAGGCCCAGCCAGCCGACGAAGCCCACCGCCAGCGCCACCGCGGCCAGCGCCTGGCAGGCCACGCGCAGCAGCAGCACCGTGTTCAGGTGCTCGGCGGGTTCGGCCAGGACCCGGCGCAGCCGCTGCGCCGCGGGTGTGTCGTCGTCGGCCGGCTCGGCCTCCATCCCCGAGGCGCGGGTGACCGCCACCTCCGCGCTCACGAAGAACGCGGCGGCCAGGGCGAAGACCAGCGCGGCGGGAAAGGCGTAGAGAGGGTCGATCCCGACCGCGCCCGCGGCCGCCGCCGTGTCCACCGGGGGCGTGGCCGCCGGCTCGGCACCCGGCCAGCCGGCGTTCATCGCGCGGTGTCTTCTCTCTCCTGCGGCCGGTCGCCCGCCGCACCGTCACCCGACCGCCAGCCCGCGAGCAGCTCGGCCTGGAGCCCGAACATCTCCTTGTGCTCGTCGGGTTCGGCGTGGTCGTAGCCCAGCAGGTGCAGGATGCCGTGCGTGCACAGCAGGTCGGTCTCCTCCTGGGCGCTGTGCCCGGCCTTCTCGGCCTGGCGGGCGGCGACCTGCGGACAGATGATCACGTCGCCCAGCACGCCCGGCTCCGACGGGCGGTCCTGACCGCCGGGGCGCAGCTCGTCCATCGGGAACGACATGACGTCGGTGGGCCCGGTCTCGTCCATCCAGCGCACGTGGAGCTCGGCCATCGGCTCCTCGTCGACGAGGACGATGGACAGCTCCGCCAGGGGGTGGATCCGCATGGCGTCCAGGACGAAACGGGCCAGCCGGCTCAGCCGTTCCTCGTCTGCCGGGACGCCGGACTCGTTCGCGACGTCGATACTCATTTTGCTCAGCGCGCCTTCGTCTCGTACTCGGTAGGGGGCGGCATGCGGGCCGCGCGCCCGTGCGTCCTGCGCACGGACCCGGCGGCCCGCGGCCGCGTCACCCGGAGGTGCCGGTGCCCGGGCCGGAGCGGGACGCCCCCGGCCGCCCGCGCGCGCTCGGGGAACCGTTCTGCTGCGTGTCGTACCGACCATAGGCGTCGACGATGGCGCTGACCAGCTTGTGCCGCACCACGTCGGTGCTGCTCAGGCGGCAGAAGCCGATGTCGTCGATGCCGTGCAGGATGTTCTCGATGGTGCGCAGCCCGCTGGTGGTGCCTCCGGGCAGGTCGACCTGGGTGACGTCGCCGGTCACCACGATCTTGGACCCGAAGCCCAGGCGCGTGAGGAACATCTTCATCTGCTCGGGTGAGGTGTTCTGCGCCTCGTCGAGGATGATGAAGGAGTCGTTGAGCGTGCGCCCCCGCATGTAGGCGAGCGGCGCCACCTCGATGGTGCCGGCCGACATCAGCTTGGGGATCGACTCCGGCGCCAGCATGTCGTGCAGCGCGTCGTAGAGCGGGCGCAGGTAGGGGTCGATCTTCTCGTAGAGCGTGCCCGGCAGGTAGCCCAGGCGCTCGCCCGCCTCGACCGCGGGGCGGGTCAGGATGATGCGGTTGACCTGCTTGTTCTGCAGCGCCTTGACCGCCTTGGCCATGGCCAGGTAGGTCTTGCCGGTTCCGGCGGGGCCGATGCCGAAGACCACGGTGTGGCGGTCGATGGCGTCGACGTAGTGCTTCTGGTTCAGGGTCTTCGGCCGGATGGTGCGCCCGCGCGCCGAGAGGATGTTGTGCGTCAGCACGTCCGCGGGGCGCTCGCCGCCGCCTCCCGGCGACCGCAGCATGCTCAGCGTGCGGTCGATGGCGTCGGGGGTGACCACGGTGCCGTTCTTCACGAGTTCGAGCAGCTCTTCGATCAGCCGCACCACCACCGAGGTCTCCTCGGGGCTGCCGCTGATCGTGATCTCGTTGCCGCGGACGTGGATGTCGCTGTCGAAGGAGCGCTCGACGGTACGGAGCAGCTCGTCGCCCGAGCCCAGCAGGTTGACCATCATGTGCTCTTCGGGCACCGCGATCTTCACCTGCGTGCTCTGTTGTGTTGACTCGACCATGATGTGGCCTTGCGGCCGTCTCGCCCCTGCCTCTCGCGAATACGGAGTCTGGAATCGGGTTCGCCTGTCGCGCGGCCCCGAGCCGGGGACGTGATCACCGTGGCCGCAGTGATCGAAGCGAACGCTGTCGTCGGTTTCCAGTCTACCAACGGGATCGCGGCGCCCCCGAGGGGTTTTATCCGGGGGGCCACTCCAGGCCGCGCCCGCCCAGCAGGTGGCAGTGCAGGTGGAACACCGTCTGCCCGGCGCCAGACCCGGTGTTGAACACCATGCGGTAGCCGGTGGAGGCGACGCCCTCGTCCTCGGCGATGGAGTGGGCCTCGCGCACGACCTCGTCCACGAGGCCGGTACCGGCCCCGGCGGCCGAAACGGCGTCGGGGTGGTGCTCGCGCGGGATCACCAGCACGTGCGTGGGCGCCTGGGGATTGATGTCGCGGAAGGCCAGCACGCGCTCGCCGTCGCGGACGATCTCGGCGGGTACCTCGCCGGAGACGATCTTGCAGAACAGGCAGTCGGGATCGGTCGTGCTCACCTGGGGCCTCTCCGTCCGGGTGGTCGTTGCGGCCGCCGCGCCGCCCCCGTCTCGGGATGCCGCGCGCACGGCGCACCCCATGATGCCCGAGTGGCGCACGGTGTGCTGAACGGGAATGTCCCGAGCCGGAGACCCACGCGCGGCGCCGCTGCGAATGGCGGCCGTGTTGGGCCGTCCGGCTGCCGAAGGCGGGCACCATCTTCTACGGTGTGCGTCACACCGTCCTTCCGCGGCGCCCTCCGCGCCGTCGTCCCGTCGCCAAGATGTCCCCTCTGCTAGTGGTGCTCCTGTGAGGTCGTCTCCAAAGCCGTCCGCTCCTGCGGGCGCATCCCGGCCGCCGCGCCCCTTCCGCGGCGCCGCGGGCTATCCTGTTGCTTCGCACAGCGTGGACCGCGCCGTCCTGTACCGTCAGCACACTGCCGGCGGCACGGGGACGGCGGACCGCGGGCACCCCCCGCGTCCGGGGCGGACCGCGGCGGGCGGTCCGAAGCACACGATCACGGCGATTTCGACGCGGAACGAGAAGTAGAGGTATGCCCTTTCGTAAACCCGACGACAAGGGCGCGCGTCAAACCGACGTGACTGAAACCATGGTCGCAGGAGCCCCGGCCGCACCGGTCGCCGTCGACTGGGACGCCGACCAAGCCGTCACCCAGCTGTACACCACGCAGTACCGACCGCTGGTCCGGCTGGCCACACTGCTCGTGCGCGACTCCGGAACCGCCGAAGAGGTCGTCCAGGACGCCTTCGTCGCCATGCACGGCGCATGGCGGCGGCTGCGCGACCCGAACAAGGCCCTCTCCTACCTGCGCCAGTCCGTGGTCAACCGGGCCCGTTCGGTGCTGCGGCACCGAGCCGTGGTAGAAAAGCACGCGCCCAAAGCCCTTCCCGACGCCCCCAGCGCCGAACAGGGCGCCATGGGTGAACTCGAACGAGCGGCCGTCATCGAGGCGCTGCGCGAACTCCCCACCCGGCAGCGGGAGGCGATCGTGCTGCGGTACTACGGCGACCTGTCCGAGGCGCAGATCGCCGACGCGATGGGCATCAGCCGCGGCGCAGTCAAGAGTCACACCGCCCGGGGGATAGCCGCGCTCCGCTCGGTTCTGGAGCAGACGACATGACCGAACCACCAGAGGACCCGATCGAAGAGCGCCTCCGCGCCATACTGCGCGCCGAGGCCGACTCCGTCGACTCCTCCCCCGAGGCGCTGAACGCCATCCGGGCCCGCACGCAGCGCACGAGCCGGCTGACCGCGCTGCTGAACGCCTCGTGGCTGCGGCCGTCGCTCGCGGTCGGGGCCGCGGCGCTGATCGCGGGTTCGGTTCTGCTGGGCACCCCCCAGGTGCGCGACCAGATCCTGCCGCAGTCGCTGACCAGTCCGACCGACGACACCGGCTCCCCGCCCGCGGGCGGCCCGGGCGCCACCGACAAGGACGGGATCACGAGCCCTCCGTCCCGCCCCGACCCCGCCGACCGGCCCAGCGGCGGCGCGGAGCCCACGACGCGGCCGGCACCCCCCGAGGAGCCCGAGAACAGCGGCGCGCCCTACGGCACGGCCGAGCACTGCTCCACCGGCGGCGAGCCGTCACCCGCTCCGAATCCGAGCTCCTCGACCGGGCCGGGCGCCGGCGCCGACGGCACGTCGCGGCCCGAGTGCGACTCCTCCGACGAGCCCACCGACCCCACCGAGGAACCCCAGCCGGAGGACCCCGGCGACGGCTCCACCGGCGACTCCACGACGCCGCCCGACGACGGCGGTAACGACACCGGCGGCGGCTCCGACACGCCCGGCACCTCCGACCCCGGCGACACCACCACGGGCACGGGCACCGGCGAGTCGGCGGTCGGGGTCGGCTAAGCGGTCGCCCGGCGCCGAAGCGGTGACGGGCGAGCGCGCGAGCCACGCGGTCGCCGCAGCGGCGAAGTCCCGGACGGCTGCCGGGGGTCCCGGCGCCGACCGCGCCCTCCCCCGGGCCCTTCACAGGGCGCCGGCGTTCCGCCCCGCTCCGGCGGTGCGGCCGCCGACGCTCCGAGCACCGCCCGGCGGCCGCACCGGCGGATTCACCACCGCCCGCAGCGCGCCTGGAGCACAGAGAGCGCGGCCACGCCGGCGGTGGACGTGCGCAGCACCGTCGGGCCCAGCAGGGCGCGCACCGCGCCCGCTGTCTCCAGCGCGCCCAGCTCGCTTTCGGAGAATCCGCCTTCGGGGCCGACCACCAGCACGATCCCGTCCTCGTCGGCGGGCCCCGCCCCCGCGCCGGCCGCGGGCGGCTCGGGTGCCGTCAGGCGCTCGGGCAGCGGCAGCGCCGAGAGGCGGACCCCGGCGTCCTCGTGCAGCACGACAGCGACGCCGGCCGCGGCGACCCGTGCGCAGGCCTCGCCGATTCCGGCCTGCTCGGTGACCTCGGGGATCCGGCTGCGCCGCGACTGCTTGGCGGCCTCGCGCGCGGCGGCGCGCCACTTGGCCAGCGACTTGGCCGCCCGCTCGGGCTTCCAGCGGGTGATGCACCGCTCGGCCGCCCAGGGCACGATGCGGTCGACGCCCGCCTCGGTCATGACCTCCACCGCCAGCTCGCCGCGGTCGCCCTTGGGCAGCGCCTGGACCACGGTGAGGTGCGGGCGGGGCGGCGGGTCGACGCCGCGCTCCTCGACCGCGCAGACCACGCGGTCCCCGCCGGCTTCGAGCACCCGGCAGCGCGCGCGGGTCCCGGCGCCGTCGACCAGGTGCAGGGGCTCGCCCACGGCGACCCGCCGCACCGTCGCGGCGTGCCGGCCCTCGGGGCCGGACAGCACCACGGTGCCGCCGTCGAGCCGGCCGGGTTCGCACAAGAAGACCGGAGGTGTCACACCTCACCCCAATTCCAGGGCCGGGCGCGGGCGCCCGGCACGACGGCCGGCCACAGACGCGGGCCGGCTCCGTGCGTGCGAGCACGCGGAGCCGGCCCGTGTCCGAGCGCCCGGCGGACGATCCGCGGAGGCCGCGGCCGAGGCCTCAGCGCGCCCCGAAGGCGTCGCGCAGCCGCGAGAACAGGCCGCCGTGGCCCGGGCTGAACTTGCCCGGAGGCTGGTCCTCGCCGCGCAGCTCGGCGAACTTGCGCAGCAGTGCCTCCTGCTCCTCGTCCAGCTTGGCGGGGGTCTCGACGTCGACCTGGATCATCAGGTCGCCGCGCCCCGCGCCGTCGAGGTGGCGGCTGCCGCGCCCCTGCAGCGTGATGACGTGGCCGGAGCCGGTGCCGGGCCGCAGGTCGATCTCCTCGGTGCCGTCGAGCGTCTCGAAGGTGAACGAGGCACCCAGCGCGGCGGCGGTCATCGGCACGGTTATGGTGCAGTGCAGGTCGTCGCCGCGCCGCTCGAAGGTCGGGTGCGGGCGCTGCACGATCTCCAGGAAGATGTCGCCGCGCGGGCCGCCGTTGGGGCCGACCTCGCCCTCGCCGGCCAGCTGGATCTGGGTGCCGTCCTCGACGCCCGCGGGGATCTGCACCTTGCGGGTGACCTTCTCGCGCACGCGGCCCTCGCCGGCGCAGTCGGCGCAGGGATCGGTGATGACCGAGCCCTGCCCGGAGCACTGCGGGCACGGCCGCGTGGTCATGACCTGGCCCAGGAACGACCGCGCGACCTGCGAGACCTCACCGCGCCCCTGGCACATGTCGCAGGTCTGGCGGTGGGTGCCCTTGGCCGTGCCCTCGCCCTGGCAGGTGTTGCACAGCACCGCCGTGGGGAAGGTGACGTCCTTGGTCACGCCGAACGCGGTCTCGGAGAGGTCCAGCTCGATGCGGACCTTGATGCTGCGCCCGCGCCGCGCCCGGTCGCGGGGGCTGCGCCCGCCGCCGGGCTGGCCGCCGCCGAAGAACGCGTTCATGATGTCGTCGAAGGGGAAGCCGCCCGCGCCGAAGCCGCCGGCCCCCGCTCCGCCGCCTCCGCCGGAGGGCGCGAAGGGATCGGCGCCCATGTCGAACATCCGGCGCTTGCTGTCGTCGGAGAGGACCTCGTAGGCCTGGGTCACTTCCTTGAAGCGATCCTGCGTGGCCGGGTCCGGGTTGACGTCCGGGTGGAGTTCGCGGGCGAGCCGCCGATACGCCTTCTTGATCTCGTCCTTGGATGCGTCGCGCCGCACCCCGAGGATCTCGTAGTAGTCTCTCGCCACTTACTGCCCCGCAAGTATCTGTCCGAGGTACCGAGCCACAGCGCGTACCGCTCCCATCGTTCCTGGGTAGTCCATCCGAGTGGGGCCGACCACACCGATCTTGGCCAGAGGCTGATCGCCGATCCCGTAACCGGCCGAGACGATCGATGTGGATCTCAGACCCTCGTGAGAGTTCTCGGCGCCGATGCGCACCGTCAGCATGGAAGGGTCGCCCGCCTCTCCCAGCAAACGGAGCAGCACGACGTTTTCTTCCAAAGCCTCGAGTACGTCCCGCAGGCTAGCCGACAAATCCATCGCGGCGAGATTCGCCGTACCACCGAGGACGATCTTCTCGTCGTGGCGCTCGACGAGGCTCTCCAGCAGAACCGACAGCACGGCCGCGGCAAGGGCGCGGTCGTCCGGCGGCAGCTGGCCGGGCAGATCCTCCACGGCACTGGGGACCTCGGTGAGCCACGTGCCCACCAGAGCCCGGTTGAGCATCTGCCGGAGGCTGTCCACAGCGTCCTCGCTGACCGCCTCCAGACCGTCTATGACCCGCTGCTCGACGCGGCCGGTGTCGGTGATGAGGACCATCATCACGCGCTGCTGGCCCAGCGGGACCAGCTCCACGTGCTGAACCGACGACCGCGTGAGCGACGGGTACTGTACCACCGCCACCTGGCGTGTGAGCTGGGCCAGCAGGCGCACCGTGCGCCCCACGATCTCGTCGAGGTCGACCGCGCCGCCGAGGAAGGTCTCGATGGCGCGCCGCTCGGCTCCGGAGAGCGGCTTCACGGTGGACAGCCGGTCCACGAACAGCCGGTAGCCCTTGTCCGTGGGGACCCGCCCGGCGCTCGTGTGCGGCTGGGCGATGTAGCCGTCCTCCTCCAGGGCCACCATGTCGTTGCGGATGGTAGCGGGGGAAACACCGAGGGTATGCCGGTCCGACAGCGCCTTGGACCCCACGGGCTCGTTCGTGGACACGTAATCCTCGACGATCGCACGCAGAACCGCCAGCTTCCGCTCGTCGAGCACGTGCTCACCTCCTGGCACTCCATGGTCCTAAGTGCTAATTCTATGCCGTCGTGCAAGGTCGGATCGAAAACGGGCCGCCGGATCCCGCCGCACGGCGGCGCGTCGCCTCCGACCGGCCCCCGCGCCGCCCAGCGCGGCGGCGCGACCGCGGATACAATCCCCGCCGTGCACACCAACTCCGACAGCTCGGGCAAGAGGTACGGCCCAGACGTCCTGGCGGGCGAGTGGCGCCTGCCGCGCAAGGGCGCCGTCGCCGAGGTCGCGCTGGAGCAGGGGATCGTCCTGGAGTCGGCCGACGAGGGGTTCTGCGGCGCCGTCGTGGGATGGGACAAGCGGACCGTGACCCTGGAGGACCGGCACGGCCGCCACCGCGTCTTCGACCTCGAACCCGCGGCCTTCCTCCTCGACGGCCGCCCCGTGACCGCGGTACGGCCCGCCGCGGAGCCCTCGGGCCCGGCCCGCAGCGCCTCCGGGTCGATCGCCGTGCGGGGCGCGCGCCCGCGGGTGGCCAGGCAGAGCCGCATCTACGTCGAAGGCGTCCACGACGCCGAGCTCGTCGAGAAGGTCTGGGGGCACGACCTGCGCGTGGAGGGCGTGGTCGTGGAGTACCTCGAAGGCGTCGACCACCTGCCCGCGATCGTGGCCGACTTCGGCCCGGAGCCGGGTCGGCGGCTGGGCGTCCTGGTGGACCACCTGGTGCCGGGCTCGAAGGAGAGCCGCATCGCCGAGCAGGTCGCCTCGCCCGACGTGCTGGTCACCGGCCACCCCTTCATCGACATCTGGCAGGCGGTCAAGCCGTCCGTGCTGGGGTTCTCCGCGTGGCCGCGGGTGCCGCGCGGCGTATCGTGGAAGGAGGGGGTCCTGCGGGCACTGGGCAGCGACGAGGAGCCCGGTGAGGCCTGGCACCGGATCCTGGGGTCGGTGCGCAGCTACGCCGACCTCGAACCGGAGCTGCTGGGCCGCGTCGAAGAGCTCATCGACTTCGTCACCGCGGCGCACGGGGTGCAAGACTAAGACGTGTCCGGGCGTACCGCGCGCGAGGGGTGCGCGGTGGCCTGACGGGGCACCTGATGGCACTATCGGCCCAACGCAATCGGCACAGCCAAGGGACAAGATGAGCGAGACCCCGCCCAACCGACCACAGCCCCAGGAGGGGCCCTCCGGTGACCAGTCGGCACCAGGCCGCGCTCCCTCTGGCGGGCAGCCCGGCCAGGGGCAGGCGGGCACCGGCGAGCAGCCCGGCTACGGGCAGCCCGAGTACGGCCAACCCAGCGGGGGGCAGCCCGCCTACGGACAGCCCGAATACGGGCAACCCGGCGCCGCGCAGCCGGACTACGGCCAGCCCAGCGGCGGCCAGCCCGGCTACGCTCAGCCCGGATACGGCCAGCCCAGCGGCGGACAGCCCGGCTACGGACAACCCGGCTACGGCCAGCCCAGCGGCGGACAGCCCGGCTACGGCCAGCCCAGCGGCGGACAGCCCGGCTACGCTCAGCCCGGATACGGACAACCCGGCTACGGACAACCCGGCTACGGACAACCCGGATACGGCCAGCCCAGCGGCGGACAGCCCGGCTACGGACAACCCGGATACGGCGAGCAGCCCTACCAGCAGCAGGCCCCCGGATACCCGCAGCCGCAGCAGCCCCAGCCGGGATACGGGACGGCGCCGGGCCAGCAGCAACCGGGTTACGGCCAGCCGCAACCCGGCCATCCCCAGGCGCCCTACCAACAGCCCCAGCCCGGTTACCAGCAGCCGCAGCAGCCCGGGTACGGGCCGCAGCCGGGCGCGCCGCAGCAGCAGGGCTACGAGCAGCAGCCGGGCGCCTTCCCCGGCGGCCCGCCCCCGGGGCAGCAGGGCTACCCCCAGCAGGGCTTCCCCCAGCAGCCCGGCTACGCTCCGGGCCGACCTCACCGGCCCGACGCCTCCGACGACGCCACCTGGGCGATGATCGCCCACCTCTCCGGCGTCATCCTGTCGTGCTTGGGCTGGCTGCCCGCCCTGATCATCTACTCGGTGAAGCGCAAGGACTCCCCGTTCGTCCGCCATCAGGCGGGCGAGGCGCTGAACTTCCAGCTGACCCTGCTGATCCCCTACTTCATCGCCTGGGCGGTCTACATCGGCCTCGGGGTCTTCGCACCGTCCATCTCCTGGATCGGCTCCGTGCTCGTGGCGGTGATCTGGGTGGCCTCGATCGTGCTCGGCGTGCTGGCCGCGCTCAGCGCGAACCGCGGCAGCCAGTACCGCTATCCGGTGTCGATCCGCATGGTCAAGTGACCGGCCGCGGGGCGCGGGCGGGCGGGCGGCGCCGCCGGCCCGCGCCGCGCGGGAACCCAGCACCCGGTTGCGGAGTCTGACCGGGAGAGGCCTTCAGCGGCCGGGCGCCCGGCCGAGACTCACGAGGCCCGGCCGTCCGGCAGGAGCGGCGCCGCGCCTGATGCGATCGCAGCGCCCCCGGCGGACGCCGGGGGCCACTCACAGAGGAGACCAGCAGACATGAGCTACCCACCCCAGCCGGACCAGCCCCACGGCGGCGGCCAGCAGCAGCCCGGCGGCTACCCGAACTACCCCGGCGGCTACAGCCCGCCGCCCGGGGTCGACCCCAACTACGGGCCCCAGTCGGGTCCGCAGCAGGGCTACGGTACGGGCCCCCAGCCCGGATACGGCCAGCAGCCCTACCCCGGCGGCCAGCCGCAGTACCCGGCGCCGGTGCAGGGCTACCAGCAGGGATACCACCAACAGGGCTACCAGCAGGGCTACGGGCAGCCCGGCGGCCAGTACAACCCCTCCGCCGACGAGCGGCAGATGGCGCTGATCACCCATCTGGGCGGGCTGCTCACCACGTGGGTGCTCCCGCTGATCATGTACTTCGTGAAGAAGGACGAGTCGCCCTACATCCGCCACCAGGCGGCCCAGGCGTTCAACTTCCAGATGACGATGTTCATCGGGCAGCTCGTGTCCTACCTGCTGATGATCGTCATCATCGGCTTCATCACCATCTTCGCCGTGATCGCCGTCGCGGTCATCTTCGCCATCATCGCCGCTGTGGCTTCCAACAAGGGCGAGTGGTACAAGTACCCGATGGCCATCCCGATGCTGAAGTAGCCGGTCTCCGCCCCGGAACAGGGAGGGCGCCGGCGACCGAGCGATCCGGCATGGGCGCCCTCAGGCCAGCCGGCGCACCACCGCGTCCGCCAGCAGCCGACCGCGCCGCGTCAGCACGGCGCGGCCTTCGGCGTGCGCGCCGGCCTCCAGCAGACCCTCCTCCACGGCGCGCTCCGCGTCGCCGCGCCCGCGCTCGTCGAGCAAGTCCAAAGGGCAGCCCTCGGCCAGGCGCAGCTCGAGCATGATCCGTTCGAAGCGGCGGTCGGCCTCGCCGAGCACCTCGCGGGCGTGGCCGGGCGAGCGGTCCTCGGCGAGGCGGGCGGCGTAGGCCGCGGGGTGCTTGACGTTCCACCAGCGGGTGCCGCCGACGTGGCTGTGCGCGCCGGGGCCGATCCCCCACCAGTCGCCGCCGGTCCAGTAGAGGCGGTTGTGCCGGCTGCGCGCCTCGTCGCCGCGGGCCCAGTTGGAGACCTCGTACGGGTGCAGGCCGGCGGCGGTGAGCGCGTCGTCGGCCATGGTGTAGCGGTCGGCCAGCACGTCCTCGTCGGGTTCGGTCAGCTCGCCGCGGCGCACGCGCGCCGCCAGGCGGGTGCCGTCCTCGACGATCAGCGAGTAAGCCGAGACGTGGTCGACGCCCGCCTCGACCGCCGCCCGCAGCGACTCCTTCCAGTCGGCGTCGGTCTCGCCCGGCGTTCCGTAGATCAGGTCCAGGTTGACGTGGTCGAACCCGGCCTCGCGCGCCCACTGGGCGCACTGCTGGGGCCGTCCCGGTGTGTGGGCGCGGTCCAGGACCGCCAGCACGTGCTGCGCGGCGCTCTGCATGCCGAAGGAGACACGGGTGAAGCCCTGTTCTCGCAGCCGGGCCAGCACACCGGGGTCGACGGTCTCGGGGTTGGCCTCGGTGGTCACCTCGGCGCCGGGCTCCAGGCCGAACTCGGTGCCGACGGCCGCGAGGATGCGCCCCAGGTCCTCAGGCGGCAGCAGCGTGGGGGTGCCGCCGCCGAAGAACACCGTGCTGACGGGGATCTCGGCGGAGCCCAGGACGCGGCGGGCCAGGCGGATCTCGGCGACGGCCCGGTCGGCGTAGTCCTCGCGGGTGGCGGTGTGTCCGCCGTCGCGCGAGCGCAGCTCGGCGGCGGTGTAGGTGTTGAAGTCGCAGTAGCCGCAGCGTGTGGCGCAGAAGGGCACGTGCACGTACACGCCGAAGGGGCGGGTTCCCGCGCCGGCTGCGGCGCCGGCGGGCAGGGAGCCGTCGGCGGGAACGGGCTCGCCGTCGAGAGGCACGGAAGGCATGCTTCCAGTGTCGGCGACGCCGGCGACCGAACGGTCCGCCGCCGGGCCCCGGCTGGGCTGCTCAGCCCTGGGCGGGGCGCACTCCGAGGGCGGCGGCGGACTCCTCCCACACCGCCGAGCGGCCCGGAAGGGCCAGGACCCGGCGCAGCAGCTCGGGGTCGCGCTCATAACGGGCGCGGAACGCCGCGGCCACGCCGATGCCGTGGTCGGGCCGGTGCACCACGGTGATCCCGTCGCCCGCGGCCAGCTCCCCCTCGGCCAGGACACGCAGGTAGACGCCGGTGCGCCCTTCAGCGGTGAACCGCTTGACCCAGCCGGTCTCGGCCATCCAGGACCGGAACACCCCGCAGGGTGTGCGCGGGAGGGCGGCCTCCAGCAGGACGGTTCCCACGCGCCAGCGCTCACCGATCAGCGCGGTGCCGAGGTCGATGCCGCGTGTGGTGAGGTTCTCGCCGAAGACGCCGTCCCGCAGCGGCCGGCCCAGGCGCTCCTGCCAGAGGTCCAGGTCCTCCCGGGAGTAGGCGTAGACGGCCTTGTCGGGGCCGCCGTGGTTGTCGCGGTCGGCCTGCTGGTCGCCGGCGACGCCGAGCGTGTGCACGGCCACGGGACCGGAAACCGGGCGCTTGTCGATGGCGGTGCGCTTGAGGCGACCCGCCCAGTCGGCGGAGACCGCGGTGCCGGTGTTGACCGAGGCGACGATGGGCATGGGCCACAGGCTAGAGCACGCCGCCCCCGGGGCCCGGTGGGACCCCGGCGCCCGCGGCCGCGGGCGCTCATGACACGCCGGCGGGCCTGGCGCGGACCGCGGAGGACGCCGGCGCGGCGGCGGTGGAGCCGCGCACGACCAGCTCGGGGTCGAACAGGTACTCGGTGCGGGAGACGCTGTGGCCGGCGATCTCGTCGCAGAGCGTGCGCACGGTCGCCATGGCCATGGCCTGTATCGGCTGGCGCACGGTGGTCAGCGGCGGGTCCGTGAAGGCGATCAGCTGGGAGTCGTCGTAGCCCACCACGGAGAAGTCGCCGGGCACGGACAGGCCGCGCTGGCGGGCGGCGCGCACCGCTCCCAGCGCCATGAGGTCGGAGCCGCAGACCATGGCGGTGACCCCGCGCTGCAGCAGCCGGGATGCCGCGGCGTGGCCGCCCTCGACGCCGAACAGCGACAGCTCGACCAGGTCCTCGGTGTCGAGACCGTGTTCGGCCATGGCCGAGCGGTAGCCGATGAGCTTGCGCTGGACCGGCACGTAGCGCTCGGGGCCGCTGGTGAAACCGATCCGGGTGTGGCCCAGTTCGGCCAGGTGGCCGACCGCCAGCCGTCCGGCCTCGCGGTCGTCGCAGGAGACGAACGCGGCCGGCACCTCCTCGGCGAAGCCGTTCACGAGCACGATCGGCAACTTCTGCGCGATCAGGCGGTGGTAGCGGCCGTGGTCCGCCGTGGCGTCGGCGTGCAGTCCGGAGACGAAGACGATACCGGAGACGTTGCGCTCCAGCAGCAGTTCGACGTACTCGTCCTCGACGATGCCGCCCGGGGGGCGGGTGCACAGCACCGGGGTGTAGCCCTGCCGGGCGAGCGCGCCCTCGGCCGCCTGGGCGAACATCGGGAACACCGGGTTCTCCAGCTCGGGTACGACCATGCCGACCAGGCCGGCGGAGCGCCGCCGCAGGCGCTCGGGCCGCTCGTAGCCCAGCACGTCGAGCGCGGTGAGGACGGCCGCCCGGGTTTCGGAGCCGACGCCGGGCTTGTTGTTCAGCACTCGGGAGACCGTCGCCTCGCTCACGTCGGCATGGCGGGCTATGTCGGCCAAACGTGGACCCATGCGAGCACTCTAATGCAGTTTCCGCCCGACCCTTGCAACCGGTAGGTAATCTTGCGCAATAGTTTGCACGAACCGCCGTCCAGGCAACGGAGGGAACGACCCCTATGCCCAACCCCCCGGACCACGGGAACGCACCGCCCGCCACAGGCAGGGAGTGGTGGCGCGACGCCGTCATCTACCAGGTCTACGTCCGCAGCTTCGCCGACTCCGACGGCGACGGCGAAGGCGACCTGCGCGGCGTGCGCAGCAGGCTCCCCGAACTTGCCGCGCTCGGAGTCGACGCGGTGTGGCTGACCCCCTTCTACGTGTCCCCGCTCGCCGACGGCGGCTACGACGTGGCCGACTACCGCGACGTCGACCCCCGCTTCGGCACGCTGGCCGACTTCGACGACCTCACGCAACGCGCCCATGAGCTGGGGCTGCGCATCATCATCGACGTCGTGCCCAACCACACCTCCTCGGCCCACGCCTGGTTCCGCGAGGCGGTGGCGGCCGCTCCGGGCGACCCGGCGCGCTCGCGCTACGTCTTCCGCACGGGGCGCGGACCCGGCGGCGACCGGCCGCCCAACAACTGGAGGTCGATCTTCGGCGGCCCGGCGTGGACACGGCTGAAGCGGCCCGACGGCACGCCCGAGGAGTGGTACCTGCACCTGTTCGACCCCGAGCAGCCCGATCTCGACTGGACCAGCCCCGACGTGCACGCGGAGTTCGACGACGTACTGCGCTTCTGGCTGGACCGCGGCGTCGACGGGTTCCGCATCGACGTCGCCCACGGCATGGTCAAAGACCCCGCACTGCCCGACCTGCCGGAAGGCCAGAAGGCCGACCTGCTCGACGGCTCCGTCGAGCTGCCCTACTTCGACCAGGACGGCGTGCACGACATCTACCGCCGGTGGAACGCGATCGTGGCCTCCTACCCCGGCGAGCGGGCACTGGTCGCCGAGGCGTGGGTGGAGGACGCGCCGCGGGTGGCGCGCTACCTGCGCCCCGACGAGCTGCACCAGGCGTTCAACTTCCAGTTCTTGACCGCGGGCTGGGACCCGGCGGTGCTGCGGCGGGTCGTCGACGACTCGCTGGCGGCCAACGGCGCCGTGGGAGCGCCGACGACGTGGGTGCTGTCCAACCACGACGTCACCCGCCACCCCACCCGCTTCGGCGCCGGGGAGCGCGGACTGCGCCGGGCGCGCGCCGCCGCCCTGCTCGCGCTGGCGCTGCCGGGCTCGGCCTACCTCTACCAGGGCGAGGAGCTGGGCCTGCCCGAGGTGACCGACCTGCCCGAGGACGCGCTGCAGGATCCGACGTGGGAGCGCTCCGGCCGCACCGAGCGGGGGCGCGACGGGTGCCGTGTGCCGCTGCCGTGGGAGGGCGGCGAGGAGCCGTACGGGTTCGGGCCCCCCGGCACCCGGCCGTGGCTGCCGATGCCCCCGGAGTGGGGGCGCTACAGCCGGGAGGCCCAGCGCGGCGATCCCGACTCCACGCTGGCGCTGTACACCTCCGCGCTCGGGCACCGGCGCGCGTCGATCGACCCCGCCGCGGACCTGGCCTGGATCGACGCCGGCGCGGGGGTGCTGGCCTTCACCCGCGGCGACGGGTTCGCCTGCGCGGTCAACCTCGGCGGTGAACCCGCCGAGCTCCCGGCGCCGCTCCCCGCCCCGCGCACGCGGGTGCTGCTGGCCAGTGGCCCCGTGCGGGAGGGCGCGCAGGCGCTCGTGCTGCCACCCGACACGGCGGTGTGGCTGGTGCCCGCCGAGAGCTGAACGGGGTTTTCGGGGGCCCGGAGGGCGGCGTGCGCGGGCGCACGCCGCCCTCCGGCGCGCTCCCGAGGTCCGAGCGCGGGCCCGCTTTGGCCCTCCCGCCGGCTTCGGCCGCGTTTCCACATTGTGACCGGATTTCTCTGCAAGACCTTTCAGTTATTGCAAAGTATTGCTAGCGTCACTTCACCTCCTACAACCGACAAGCCGGGACAGATCGGGGGAGCGTCCGCGGCGTCACGCCCGAAAAGGGAGCCACATGAGAATCCGCAGCGCCGGCCTCCTCGCCGGAACCGCCGCCCTCGCGCTTGCGACGGCGTGCGCAGGTGGAGGCCAGGAGGCCGACCAGCCCCAGGGTGGAATGGTCATCTGGGCAGATCCCGAACGGACCGCGGTACTGGAGCCCTTCGCCGAGGAGTTCGGCGAGGCCAACGGGATCAAGGTCGACGTGCGCGAGGTGGCCGTCGACACGATCCAGGCCGACTTCGTCACCGCGCACGAGGGCGGATCCGGACCCGACGTGCTCGTCGGCGCCCACGACTGGATCGGGAACCTGGTGCAGAACGGCGCCATCGACCCCGTCCAGCTGCCGCAGGAGAAGGTCGACGCCCTCAACGACGTCGCCGTCGAGGCCACCACCTACGACGGCCGGCTCTACGGCGTGCCCTACGCCATGGAGAACCTCGCGCTGATCCGCAACACCGCGCTCGCGCCCGAGGCGCCCGAGACCGTCGAGGACCTCGTCGAGACCGGGTCGCGGCTCAAGGACGAGGGCGAGGTCCAGGAGATCCTCGGCCTCCAGGTCAGCCAGACCGGCGACCCCTACCACATGCAGCCCTTCTACACCTCCGCCGGCGGATACCTCTTCGGCACCGGCGACAACGGCGCCCCCGACCCCTCCGACCTGGGTGTGGGCAAGCCCGCGTCCGTCGAGGCGTTCGAGCGGATCGCCGAGTTCGGCGAGGAGGGCGAAGGCGCGTTCAAGCGCTCGATCGACGGCGACAACGTCGGCAGCCTCTTCACCCAGGGCAAGACCGCCTACTTCGTCACCGGCCCCTGGTCGCTGGCCGCGGTGCAGGAGGCCGGCGTCGAGTACGGCATCTCGCCCGTCCCCGGCTTCGAGGGCGGCGAGGAGCCGGTGCCCTTCGTCGGCGTGCAGGCGTTCTTCGTGGCCTCCGGCAGCAAGAACAAGGTGCTGGCCCAGGAGTTCGTCACCAACTACGTCACCGACCCCGAACTCGCCACAGCGCTGTACGAGGCCGACCCCCGCCCGCCCGCGCTGAACGAGGTCGCCGAGAAGGTCGGCGAAGAGGACGCCGACGTCGGCGCGTTCACCGACGCGGGCGCCAACGGGCGGCCCATGCCGGCCATCCCCGAGATGGACGCCGTCTGGGACCCCTTCGGCAAGGCGCAGGCCGCGGTGATCGGGGGCGCCGACCCGAAGGAGGCCGTCGAGTCGGCCGCCGAGGCGATCCGCGAAGAGATCGGCTGACCGTGGCACAGGACCGCTCCAGCGCCGGGGGCGCCCCCGGCGGGGCGCCCGCCCGGCCACCTCTGCCCGGCGGCTCGCTGGCCCCGCGCGGGTCGGCCGCCGGGCAGGCGGCCAAGACCGGAATGCTCGCCCTGGCCGCCGCCATCGCCCTGTGGGCGGTGTTCCCGCTCTACGCCGCCGGGCAGTGGGTGGGCGTCGGCGTGGTCGTGGCCGCCACGGCGCTCATCTTTTACGTCTACCTCTCCAAGCGCGCCGTACCCGCCAAGTACCTGCTCCCGGGCACGCTGTTCCTCGTCGCCTTCCAGATCGTCCCGGTCCTCTACACCCTCAGCACCTCGGTGACCAACTACAGCGACGGGCACCGCGGCACCAAGGAGCAGGCGATCGACCAGATCGAGGCCTCCTCGGTCGAGCGGACCGCCGACGCCACCGCCTACACGCTGACGGTGGCCGCCCGCGGGTCCTCGCCCGAAGGTGAACTGGTGTTCCTGCTGACCGCGCCCGACGGCGCGGCCTACGCCGGCGACGAGGACGGGCTGCGGCCGCTCACCGGGGCCGAGGTCGGCCCCTCCGGCAAGATCACCGACGCGCCCGGCTACACCGTCGTCCCGCCGAGCGAGGCCAACTCCCGCAGCGAGGAGATCACCGGGTTCGCCGTTCCCACGGGCGCGGGCACCGGCATCCGCTCCAGCGGGTTCTCCAGCGCCTACGAAGGCCGGTCCAGCCTGACCTACGACTCCGGCTGCGACTGCATCACCGACTCCCGGAACGGGCGGGTCTACACCGCCGACGACGAGCGGGGCGCGTTCGTCTCCGACAACGGGGAGCGGCTGCCGCAGGGGTGGCGGGTCGGCGTCGGGCTGGACAACTTCCTGCGCTTCGTGGGCGACCCCGAGACCCGATCGTCGTTTGTGGGCATCCTGACCTGGAACGTCGCCTTCGCCGCCGGAACCACGGCGATGGTGTTCGCGCTGGGGCTGGGCGTTGCGCTGACCCTGCACACCCGGCACCGGCTGCGCGGACGCACCGCCTACCGGCTGCTGGTGGTGCTGCCCTACGCCATGCCCTCCTTTGCGATGTTCCTGCTGTGGCGGTCGATGTTCAACGCCGACTTCGGCCTGCTGAACCGGATGCTGCCGGGGCCGGACGTCGACTGGTTCGGCCAGCCGTGGACGGCCCGCGCCGCGGTGCTGATCGTCAACATCTGGCTGGGCTTCCCCTACATGTTCCTGGTGGCCACCGGCGCCCTGCAGTCGATCCCGCGCGAGCTCGTGCAGGCGGCGCGCATCGACGGCGCAGGCGCCTGGCAGGCCCTCCGCCAGGTCACCTTCCCCCTGCTGATGGTGGCCATGGCGCCGATCCTGGTGGCCACGTTCGCGTTCAACTTCAACAACTTCAACGCGGTGTGGCTGACGACCGAGGGCGGTCCCTTCCCGACGGACAACCCGCTGGCCGGAGCGACCGACTTGCTGATCACCTACACCTACCGGCTGGCCTTCGGGGTCAGCGGCGCCCAGTACGGCTACGCGGCCGCGCTGTCGGTGTTCATCTTCCTCATCGTCACGGTGATGTCGGTGGTCAGCCTGCGCAGAAGCGCGTCACTGGAGGAGGTGCACCGCTGATGGCACGATCCGAGGCATCCGCGCGGCTGCCGGCACAGCGCCGCGGGAGGCGCGGCCGCGCCGCGCTGTGGGCGCGCCGCACCGGCTGGCGCCACCTGGTGATGCTGGTGTTCCTGGTGTTCGCGCTGTTTCCGATCGTGTTCGTGGTGTCGGCCGCGCTGAACCCGCTGGGCACGCTCAGCAGCTCCACGCTGGTGCCCCGGGCGGCCGGGCTGCAGAACTTCACGCAGCTGCTCGCCGACACCGCCTACGGTCGGTGGTACCTGAACTCGCTGCTGATCGCGCTGGCCAACGCCGCGGCGACGGTGCTCCTCTCGGCGCTGGCGGCCTACGTCTTCAGCCGGTTCCGTTTCGCCGGGCGCAGGCTGGGACTCTACGGGCTGCTGGTGATCCAGATGTTCCCGCAGTTCCTGGCGATCGTCGCGATCTATCTGATGTTCAGCACGGTCGGCGAGTACTGGCCGTCGGTGGGGTTCAACACCCCCTGGGGGCTGATGCTGGTCTACCTCGGCGGCGCGCTGAGCATCAACACCTGGCTGATGAAGGGCTTTTTCGACACCATCCCGCCGGCGCTGGACGAGTCGGCCCAGGTCGACGGCGCGACCCACGCCCAGTCGTTCTTCCGCATCATGCTGCCGCTGGTCACACCGGTGCTGGCGGTGGTGGGACTGCTCGTGTTCATCGCGACCGTCAACGAGTTCCTGATCGCGAGCGTGTTCCTGCGCGACCCGGAGGCCAAGACGGTGGCGGTAGGGCTGTACGGCATGGTCGCCGACCAGCGCGACTCCAACTTCGGCATGTTCTCGGCGGGCACGCTGCTGCTCGCGCTCCCGGTGCTGTCGGTGTTCTGGTTCCTGCAGCGCTACATCGCCGATGGCCTGACCAGCGGCGCGGTCAAGGGCTGAGCACCGGGCGCCGGCGGTGTGCTACGCAGGCGGCCGCGCCCGGCAGCCGGGGAACCGGCGCCGACCGGGGCCGTCCTGGTGGCGCCGGTGGCCGGCCGGAGCCGCCCGGGCGGCGTGCGGGGCCGGGCCGGGCCCCGCACCCCCTCAGCGCTTCTTGGTGTCCTTGTCGGCGGCTTCCTCGGTGGACAGCGCGGAAATGAACGCCTCCTGGGGGACCTCCACGCGGCCCACCACCTTCATCTTGCGCTTGCCCTCCTTCTGCTTCTCCAGCAGTTTGCGCTTGCGGCTGATGTCGCCGCCGTAGCACTTGGAGAGCACGTCCTTGCGGATGGCGCGGATGTTCTCGCGCGCGATCACCCGGGAACCGATCGTCGCCTGCACCGGGACCTCGAACTGCTGGCGCGGGATGAGCTCGCGCAGCTTCTTGGTCATGTCCACGCCGTAGGCGTAGGACTTCTCGCGGTGCACGATCGCCGAGAACGCGTCGACCATCTCGCCCTGCAACAGGATGTCCACCTTGACCAGGTCGGAGGCCTGCTCGCCGGAGGGCTCGTAGTCCAGGGAGGCGAACCCCTTGGTGCGCGACTTGAGCTGGTCGAAGAAGTCGAACACGATCTCGGCCAGCGGCAGCGTGTAGCGCATCTCGACGCGGTCCTCGGACAGGTAGTCCATGCCCTGCAGGGCCCCGCGGCGCGCCTGGCACAGCTCCATGATCGGACCCACGAAGTCGGCGGGCGCCAGCAGGGTGGCGCGCACGATGGGCTCGTGGACCTCCTCGGTCTTGCCTTCGGGGAACTCGCTCGGGTTGGTCACCGTGTGCTCGGTGCCGTCCTCCATGACCACGCGGTAGACGACGTTGGGCGCGGTGGAGATCAGGTCCAGGTCGAACTCCCGCTCCAGGCGGGCGCGGGTGATCTCCAGATGCAGCAGGCCCAGGAAGCCGCAGCGGAATCCGAAGCCCAGCGCCGCCGAGGTCTCGGGCTCGAAGGCCAGCGCCGCGTCGTTGAGCTGGAGCTTCTCCAGCGCGTCGCGCAGCACCGGGTAGTCGCTGCCGTCGATGGGGTACAGCCCGGAGAACACCATGGGCTTGGGGTCCCGGTAGCCCGGCAGCATCTCCGTGGCGCCGTGCGACGCCGAGGTCACGGTGTCGCCGACGCGCGACTGGCGCACGTCCTTCACACCGGTGATGAGGTAGCCGACCTCGCCCACGCCCAGGCCCTCGACCTTGGTCGGCTCGGGCGAGATGACGCCCACCTCCAGCATCTCGTGGGTGGCGCCGGTCGCCATCATCTTGATGCGCTGGCGGGTGCCCAGGTGGCCGTCGACCACCCGGACGTAGGTGACCACGCCGCGGTAGGTGTCGTAGACCGAGTCGAAGATCATCGCGCGGGCGGGCGCGTCGGCGTCGCCCACCGGCGGCGGGACCTGGCGCACGATCTCGTTGATCAGCTCCTCCACGCCCATGCCGGTCTTGGCGCTGACCCGGAGCACGTCGGAGGGCTCGCAGCCGATGATCCCGGCCAGCTCGGCGGCGTACTTGTCGGGCATCGCCGCCGGGAGGTCGATCTTGTTGAGCACCGGGATGATCGTGAGGTCGTGCTCCAGCGCCAGGTAGAGGTTGGCGAGCGTCTGCGCCTCGATCCCCTGGGCGGCGTCGACCAGCAGGATCGCGCCCTCGCAGGCGGCCAGGGAGCGCGACACCTCGTAGGTGAAGTCGACGTGGCCGGGGGTGTCGATGAGGTTCAGGACGTAGGTGGTGTCGTCCAGGGCGGTGAACGGCAGGCGCACCGCCTGCGACTTGATGGTGATGCCGCGCTCGCGCTCGATGTCCATGCGGTCGAGGTACTGCGCGCGCATCTGGCGGTCCTCGACGATGCCGGTCAGCTGAAGCATGCGGTCGGCCAGCGTCGACTTGCCATGGTCGATGTGCGCGATGATGCAGAAGTTGCGGATCAGCGCGGGATCGGTCCGGTTCGGCTGAGGCACCGTGCTCCGTTCGGATAGCTCGCAGGTTGGCCAGGATGGCGGGGCGCCGAGCCGCAGCGGGGCGGCGAAGCTGCGCGGTGTGCCGCCCATGATCCCATGCGCCCGGGGCCGCGCCGCGGGGCGCGTCCGGGCGAGAATGGCTCGAGCGGCGTACATCAGGTTATGCGAGATCGGAGGACGGTCGTGAAGTGGTTCCTGCAGCGCGTGCTCGCGGCGATCGCCGCAGTCGTGGTCGTGGCTTTGGGAGCGGCGCTGCTGGTGCGCGTGCAGTACACCGGAGAGCCCGCCTCCTGGGCCGTCTCCGACGGCTCGAACGCGCTGTGGATGGGCCACGCATGGGTGGACGGCCGCTACGGGCACACGGAGCTGTCCCGGCTGAAGCCGCGCATCGAGAAGGGCGGGATCAGCGACGTGTACGTGCACGTGGGACCGCTGGAGACCGACGGGCGGCTGGACCCGGCCAAGCACCCCGAGCTGGAGGGGTTCCTGCGCATGTTCCGCGAGGAGCTGCCGGACGTGCGCGTCTCGGCGTGGGTGGGCCAGCGCGTCGAGGAGGGCGGCCTGGCCCTCGGCGACGAGGCGGTCCGCAAGCGCGTGGTCGAGGCGAGCGCCGGCATGGTCGGTGCCGGGTTCGACGGCGTCCACTACAACTTCGAGCCGGTGCCCAACAACGATCCCGGCCTCCTGGAGCTGCTGGAGTCGACCCGCGACCGGCTGCCCGAGGACGCGCTGCTGTCCAGCGCGGTGCCGACGGTGGAGCCGCTGGGCGGGCTGGCTTTCACCCTCGGCCTGCTGGCGCCCGCGGACCCGTTCTGGTCCAGCGGGTACCTGGGGCGGGTGGCCGAGCACCTTGACCAGGTGGCCGTGATGTCCTACGACACCGGGATGCCCACCGAAGGGCTCTACGGCGGGTTCGTCGTGCGCCAGACGCAGGTGGCCCTGGACGCGGTCCCCGAGGACGTGCGGCTGCTGATGGGGGTGCCCGCCTACCCCGACGACCACGCCGCGCGGAACCCGGAGGCCGAGACCACGGCGGCGGCGGTGCGCGGCATCCGCCTCGGGCTGTCGGACGGCGGCGAGCGGCGCGAGCGCTTCGGCACCGCCCTCTACGCCGACTTCTCGGCGACCGGCGGGCAGTGGCGGGCCTACCTGGACGGATGGGCGCGCCCGGGCGGCGGGCAGGGGGAGCGGCAGGGCGGCTGAGCGGAGGCGGGCGCGACCGGCGCCACGGCGGTACCGGGCGCGCTCGGCGCGGGCACTCCCCTGCGCAAGGCATAATGGTAGTCCCGTGTCTCGGACGTTCCACGTTCAGTATGAGCCCTTGGGACTCACACACCTGGCGTCGGCGCGCGACCGGCCTCCCCGCGGAACGGCTGCCCGCGGACGGGGCACGCGCGCCCGAGCCGCAGATCAGAAGCAACTGGAGCACGTTTTCGCATGGCGAACATCAAGTCGCAGAAGAAGCGCATCCGGCAGAACGAGCAGCGCCGGCAGCGCAACCAGTCGGTGCGCTCCTCGCTGAAGACGGCCATCCGCAAGTTCCGGGTCGCCGCCGAGGGCGGGAACGTCGAGCAGGCCGTCGTCCTGCAGCGCTCGGCTGCGCGCCAGCTCGACAAGGCCGCGAGCAAGGGCGTCATCCACAAGAACCAGGCGGCGAACCGCAAGAGCGCCATCGCCCGGCGTCTGGACAAGCTGCAGAACGCG
This sequence comes from Streptomonospora halophila, assembly GCF_039542725.1. Lineage (NCBI taxonomy): Bacteria > Bacillati > Actinomycetota > Actinomycetes > Streptosporangiales > Nocardiopsidaceae > Streptomonospora > Streptomonospora halophila. Next base: position 28,480 of record NZ_BAABIK010000005.1, read on the forward strand.
AGCTGAGGCCGACCGGGCGTTCCCGGTCGAGCGTCGGCGCGATCGCGTCGGGGCCGTCTTCCGCACAGCGGGAGGCGGCCCTTTGCCGTGCCCGGCCGCCGGACGCGCGCGGGACCGGCGGCCGGCGGCTCCTCGCTGCGCGGCGGGAGACAGAGGCAAGGCGTGCGGGCCCGCGGAGCGCGGACACTAGCGTAGGGGCCGTGGACTTCACCGACCTCCGGCTGAGCCTGTGGGACGACCCCGATCGGCGTGAAAGCGTGTGCTCCTGGGTGGCGGAACGCCTCGCCGAGCGCGGCGAGCGGCTGCTTCCCGACCCGCCGCGGGTGAGAGTGCGGCCGTGGTCGACGACGGCCCGCTTCTCCTCCTCCTCGGGGCCGGTCTGGTTCAAGGCCGACGCGCCGGGGGGCGAGTTCGAGGCGGCGCTGCACGGAGCCCTGTACACATGGGTGCCGGTCAGGGTCCTCACCCCGCTGGGGATCGACGTCGAACGCGGCTGGTCCCTGCTGCCCGACGCGGGCAGCGCGCTGCGCGAGCAGATGGCCTCCGTCGACGACTTCGGCGTGTGGGAGGCCGCACTGGGCGCCTACAGCGAGATGCAGCGGCTCCTCGCCGCGCGCGCTCGCGACATGCTTGCTCTGGGCGTCCCCGACCTGCGGCCGACGGCCCTGGGCCGGCTGCTGGACGGCCTCCTCGCCGACCCCGGCGTCACCGAGGCGCTCGGCGACGGCGCCGACCTGCTGATCCGTCACCGGTCGGCGTTCGACGCCGAGTGCAAGGCGCTCGACGACACCGGGCTGCCGCCGTCGCTGGACCACGCCGACCTCCACGTGGGCAACGTCTTCGTGCTCGACGGCGGCTACCGCTTCGCCGACTGGGGCGACGCCGCGGTCGCCCACCCGTTCTTCAGCCTGCTCGTGCCGCTGCGCATCGCCGTCCGCGAGCTCGGCGCCGACTCCCGCACCGAGCAGCGCCTGCGTGACGCCTACCTGGAACCGTGGACGCAGACCCTCCCGGCCACGGCCCTGCGTGCCGCGGTCCCCCGAGCGACCCGTCTCGCAGCGATGAGCCGCTCGCTGGCCTGGAGCCGCATGTTCCCCGAGCTGAAGCCCGCGGTCGCCGCGGACCGGCACCAGGAGATCGCGCGGCTGCTGCGGAACCTGGCCACCGAGATCACAGCGGCCGAACCCGGCCCACCGGACGCCGGCGACGGCGTGCGCTGAGTCGATTTTCCACCGCTGCCGGTAGGGGCGGTGGCCAGCAAAGACGGTGACCCGCAAGGACGGTGCCCCGGTCCCGGTGTCGCCGGACGGCTCTCGGCGGCCTCCTCGCCCAGTCCGGTGAAGCACGCGGTTTTCCACAGCCGCGAAATCCGGGAGGACGGGCGGGGGCGAAGACGCTTAGCTTCGTGCCCATGTCGCCTGCACTGCCCGCCCGCCGCGCCCGCTCCCGCAGCACTCCCCCTTCCGACCCTGACGCGATCGCCGCGCTCCGCCGCCTCCAAGCGCTGTCCGACCGCCCGCCGCACCGGCACCGCGCCGCCGACCCGGCCGGTTCGGGTGCGACCGACGCCCACCGGGCTCCGCCCGCACCCGGGCGGGTCCCGGATGCCGCCCTCCCGCCGCCTCCGCCCTCTGCCGCAGCTCACGGTGGCGGCCCCGAGCCGACGGCCGGGCGCCGATCGGCGCCCGGCCCGAAGGACCGTGCCGCTCGGCAGGCCGCCGCCCGGCGGCTACCACGGCTGCGTCGTCCCCGGCGCTCCGCCACCGACGATGCGCCGCGCACCGGACCCGGACGACGCAGGCGCGGCCGGCTCGGCTTCGGCGGCGGCACCGCCACAGGTGCCACGGACCCGCCCGCCCCACCGCCCGGGATCGCCGCGCCGGCACTGCCGCCGGTCCCCCCGCGCGTACCACGCACCGCGACAGCGCCCCCGACCGCAGATCGCACCGGTACCGACCGGCCCACCCCGCCCTCGCAGCAGCTCCCCGCCCTCCCGCACCGCACCGACGACCCGCCCCCGCCTCCCTACGCCGTCCACCCGGCCGGCGGTGGACCCGCGCCTCCCGCCCCGGAGAGCCCAGGACGCGCGGCGGACCTGCGCAGTGCCGACCCGCCGCCTCCGCCCCACGCGGCTCCTCCGGGTGCACGCGGGGCCACGCGGCCCTCAGCCGGTCACCCGGGGCCCGCTCCGGGTGCACGCGGGGCCACGCGGCCCCCAGCCGGTCACCCGGGGCCCGCTCCGTCCGGGCCACGGCCGCCGGGCGGCGACGCAAGCGGTTCCGGGCGCCCGCCCGACCGCCCGCGCGCCGGGGGAAAGGCTGCTCGCCCCGCCGCCGCGGTCGAAGCCGACGACCGCTCGGGGGCCGGCGGGCCGGAAGAGCGCGATACGCATGCCGGGCGGCACCGCCGCGCCCCCGCGGCGACGAGCCCGGCGGCGGACCACGGCGCCTCGGAGCACGCCGTGAGTGGGCGGCCGCAGCGCACGCAGCGCGGCAGGCACGCGCGGCAGGAGGCGCGGAACAGCACCCGCCCGCCGGGCTCCGGCACCGACGGCGCGCCCGCCACACCCGGTCCCCCTCCGCCGGCCCCGGAGCCGGAACGCGGGACCACCGAGCTCACGGGGATCACCGCGGCCACCGGGGTCACCGGGGTCACCGACGCACAGCAGCACGCCCACACCGCTCAACCCGCTCCGGAGCCCGGGCACAGTAACGACACCACCCCCGCCACCAACGCCCAGCACCACACCCACCCCGACCACGACCACGACCACGACCACCACACCGAACCGCCCCCGCCGGCACCGGGGCAGCGGGACAGCACCACCGTCGCCACCCATGCCCAGCACCACACCCACCCGGACCATGGTCGCCACACCGAACCGCCCCGACCCGAACCCGCCCCGCACGACCACCACACCGAACCGCCCCCGCCGGAGCCCGGGCACAGCGACGACATCACCCCCTCCACCGACGCACAGCACCACAGCCACCATGGCGACCGTCGCCGCACGTCTCCGCTCGATGACCGCGACGCCGAAGTCTCGACCGCGCAGGCCGAGTGCCGCGTGCCGCGTCCCTCCGCGCCGCCGCGGGGCTACGAGGAGGTCGGGCCGGAGCTCGTCCGGTGGCGGCGCTGGTCCGCGCTCGTCGAACGCCTGGCACCCGGGCTGGCCGACCAGCCGCGGCTGAGCCGCGCCGGCCTGCGCGCTCTGCTCGGCGTATGCGTCGTCGCCGCCGCGGCGACCGGCTGGTTCCTGCTGCAGGCCCGTCCCGAGCCCGAGCCGCCGCCCACTCTGCAGGCCGGGGCGTCCCCGTTTCCCGGCGACGGCGGAGCGGCGCCCGCGCCGCCCGATCCGGCGGCGTCCCCGACCCCGGCCGCCGACGTCACGGTGCACGTCGGCGGCGACGTCCGCTCCCCCGGAGTCATCACCCTCCCGGCGGGCTCGCGGGTCGCCGACGCGGTCGAAGAGGCCGGAGGGACGACCCCCGACGCCGACACGGAGACCCTCAACCTGGCGCGGCCCCTGCTCGACGGCGAGCAGATCCTCGTCGGAGCGCCCCCGGCTCCCCCGCCTGCCCGCGCCGCGGGCGGGGCCTCCGGCGGCACGGCCCCGTCCGCGCCGATCGACCTGAACACCGCTACCGTCGACCAGCTCCAGGAGCTGCCGGGTGTGGGCCCCGTGCTCGCCGAGCGCATCATCGCCTTCCGCACCGAGAACGGCGGCTTCGCCTCGGTCGAGCAGCTGCACGACGTCAGCGGCATCGGGGAGCAGCGCTTCGCCGACCTCGCCGACCGCGTGCGCGTCGCCGGAGCCGCCGGGTGACCGGCGCCGCGGGCGCCGCGGCGCGGCCCGCGGACGGAGCGCCGCCGCGCGCCCGGCAGCGGCGCCCCGCGGCTGCCGTTCGCCATCGCCGGCGGACGCCGCCCCGACACCCGCCCACCGCCGCCCCGCCCGGCAGGCGGCCGTGACCTACCTGGGAACGGACGCGCCCGACTACGCGCGCGCCCCGGACCTCCGGCTGGTGCCGCCGGCGGTGGGCACGTGGGCCTGCACCGCCGCGCTGCTCGGCGGCTCCTCCGGCGCCGCCTTCCTGGTCGCGGGCGCGCTCGCGCTATGCGCGGGCGGGCTGTGGGTGGGCGCGCGCGGGCGTGCGGGCGCGGCGCGCGTACTGGTCGTGGCGGTGCTGGCGTGCTCGGCCGCGGGAGCGCTGGCGACCGGCGGACGGCTCGCGGCGGTCGAGGCCTCTCCGCTGCCCGAGCTGGCCGATGAGCGCGCGTGGGCGGAGATCGAACTGGTCGTCACCGCCGACCCCCGCCAGCGCAGCGGGCCGCCGGCACCCGGCCGCTCGCAGCTCGTCGTCGAAGCCCGTGCGGAGTCCGTCCGCACGCGCGAGCCCGTCATGGGCGCGCCGCCGGGCGGCACGCAGGTGCGCACGCGCGTGCCCGTCGTCGTGCTCGCCTCCGGCGAGGCCTGGCGCCGCCTGCTGCCGAGCCAGCGCGTCCGGGCCTCGGGCACGGTGTTCCCGGCCGGAGGCGGTCCCACGGGCGGACTGCTCATCGTGCGGGGACCGCCCGACCGCGTCCACCCGCCCTCGGCCCGGCAGGAGTGGGCAGGAGAGGCCCGCGCACGGCTGCGCGAGGCGTCTGCGGGCCTCCCCGATCCGGCGGCCGGACTGCTGCCGGCGCTCGTCGTCGGCGACACCGCGGGCCTGAAGCCGCAGACGGTCGCCGAGTTCGAGGACAGCGGCCTGACCCACCTGCTCGCGGTCAGCGGCTCCAACCTCGCGATCATGACCGGTGTGGCGCTCGCCGCCTGCCGGGGCCTCGGCCGCCCGGGCTGGACCGCGGCCTTCGTCGGCGCGGTCACCATCGCGGTGTTCGTCCTGCTGGCGCGGGCCGAGCCGAGTGTGCTGCGCGCCGCCTTCATGGCCGCCATCGCGCTGGCGGCTCTTGCGCTGGGGCGCCGGCGCGTGGGCCTCACGGCGCTGGCGGCGTCGGTGCTGGGACTGCTGCTGTTCGACCCCGGGCTTTCCCGCTCCTTCGGGTTCGCGCTGTCGGTGCTGGCCACCGGCGGGATCATGGTGCTCGCGCCGGCGTGGCGCGACCGCTGGTCGGCGCGCATGCCGCGCTGGGCCGCCGAAGCCGTCGCCGTCGCGTTGGCGGCGCACGTGGCGTGCCTGCCGCTGCTCGTGGTGCTCTCGGCCGAGGTGAGCTGGGTGGCCGTGCCCGCCAACGTGCTCGCGGCCCCCGCGGTTCCGGTCGCGACGGTCGGCGGGTTCGCCGTCGCGGGCCTGGCGCTGGTGTGGCCGACGGCGGCCGGCGTCGCGGCGTGGCTGCCCGGTGCCGCCGTGCTGTGGATCGGCGCCGTTGCCGCCACCGCGGCCCGGTTGCCCGGGCGTGCCGTGCCGTGGCCCGCGACGGCGGCGGGCGCCGTGGCCCTGGCGGTCCTGCTCGTGGTGCTGCTTGCGCTGCGCGGTCGGGTCCGCCTCGCAGTGTGCGCGGTGGGCATGGCCGCGGCGCTGACGGCGCTGTCTGTGCACTGGCTGGCTCCCGCCTGGCCCCCGGCCGGCTGGGCGGTGGTGGCCTGCCGCGTCGGGCAGGGCGACGCGCTGGTCCTGCGTACCGATGGCGGGCGGGCGGTGGTCGTCGACACCGGTCCCGACCCGGTGGCGGTCTCGCGGTGCCTGACCGGCCTGCGCATCCGCCGGATCGGCCTGCTGGTGATCACCCACGGCGACGTCGACCACGCCGGGGGTACGGCGGGAGCGCTGTCGGGCCGGGACACGCGGCTCGCACTGCTGCCGCCCGGCTTCGACCACCCGCCGTCCGTGCGCCTGCTGCGGCGCGCGGAGGTCCCGATGCGCACCGCCTCCGCGGGACAGCGGTGGCGCCTCGCGCCGTGGACGCTCAGCGTGGTCTGGCCTCCGCCCGGGTCCCGAGGGGGCAACGACGGCAGCATCGTGCTGCTGGCGGACCTGCCGCCCGCGAGCGGTGAACTGCGGGTCCTGCTGACCGGCGACATCGAGGAGCCCGCACAGCGCACACTGCTGCGCAGCACGCACGCCGTCCGCGGCGTGGAAGTGCTCAAGGTCCCTCACCACGGCGCCGGCACCCAGGACCCCGGCTTCCTCGCCGCCACCCGCCCCGACATCGCGCTTACCTCGGTGGGCGCCGACAACTCCTACGGCCATCCCGAACCCTCCACCTGGTCGCTGCTCCAGTCGGTCGCCGCCGCCAACTACCGCACCGACGTGCACGGCGACATCGCCGTCGTCCCCGGCCCCGAGGGACCTGAGGTCGTCTGCCACGAGCCCGGTCCCCGCCGCAAGCCACGCCGCGGCAAAGGCCCCGCCCACGGGCGGCGGCCGACTCAACGCTCACCCGGCCGGGCCCCGGTGACCTTGCCCGCCCGGCGGGTGCGGCGGCGGGGACGGCGGGTGGTCGGGCCTGCGCCCGTCGGCCCGAGCGCTCGCCGGTATCCGTGCGGCGGGGGCGGCCGCCCGGCGGCTCCATGCCGCTCGCCGACCGGCGAACGGCCGCCATCAGCGCGCCGGACGCGTGTCGGCCCCGGCGGCACTCCGCGGCAGCGCACGCGCCCGGCACGGCTACGGCTACGGCTACGGCTACGGCTACGGCTACGGCTACGGCAAAGGAGCCTCCGGACACACCGCCCCGCCACATCCGCGCCCGCACACCCGGCGCCATCGCACGGCGATCACGCCGCCCGGGACTCTCGCCGGTTCCGCTCGGCGGTGGGAAGCGCGGCGTTGACCTCAAGGGAAGTTGAGGTTCTAGCGTGGTGACCCGACAGCGCCCTCTTCCACCGAGGAGTCGACGATGGGAATCCGGATGCGGATCAGCACCTCCCTGCCCGCCGATGACGCCGGGGTCCCGGACCTCGCCATGGCGCAGCACCTCGAAGACCTCGGCTTCGACGGCGTCTCGGTGCCCGACCTGCTGTTCGGCGACGGGACACCGGGCGTGGAGCCGCTGGCGGTCCTCGCCGCCGCGGCGGGGCGCACGAGCCGGATCGGCCTGGAGACCGGCGTCCTGAGCCTGCCGCTGCGCCCGGTGGCCCTCGTCGCGGCGCAGGTCCAGGCGCTTCAGCACCTCTCGGGCGGCCGCGTCGTGCTGGGCGCCGGCCTCGGCGGCTTCCCCGGGTCGCCGTTCTGGCGGGCCGCGGGCGCCCCGCTCAGCGAGCGCGGTCGCCGCGCCGACGACGTCCTGGCGGTCCTGCCGCGGCTCGTGCGGGGCGAACCCACCGACGTGGACGGCGAGCCCGTGACCCTCGCCCCCGCCGCCGCGGCCCCGCCCATCCTCGTCGGCGGCAACTCCGAGGCCGCCATGCGCCGCGCCGTGCTCTACGGCGACGGCTGGGCGCCCTCGCTCATCGCACCCGCCGACCTGGCCGCGAAGGCCGATCGCCTGCGGGAGATCGCCGCGGAGCTCGGGCGGCCGGTTCCCGAGATCAGCGTCGGCGGCCACGGTGTTCTCAACGGCTCCGCGGCGGCCGTGCGGGCGTTCGTCGACAACCTGGTCGGACTGCACGGTGTCAGCGAGGAGGAGGCGGCGCGGCTGCCCGTGACCGGCGGGCCGGACCGGGTCGCCGAACGCCTCGCGGCCTACGCCGACGCGGGCGCGCGGGCCGTCACCCTCAGCCTCGACGGCGGTTCCTGGCCCGCGCAGGCGGAGACCCTGGCCGAGGCCGCCTCGCGGCTGCGGACGGGCCGCTGATCCCGTCGCCCCTTCCGTACGGCTGGTGAAACCGTCCCGGCGGCATGGCATGCTGCAGCTATGGCCACCACGTCCGCTCCCCCGCTGTCCGTCGTCGTCGGCGACGAGGAGCTGCTCGCCGACCGCGCCGTCGCGGAGATCGTCGCCGCGGCACGCACCGAGGACCCCGGCGTCGACGTGCACGACCTGATGCCCGCACAGCTCACCGCCGGCAAGCTGGCCGAGGCCACCTCGCCGTCCCTGTTCGGCGAAGGGCGCGTGGTGGTGCTGCGCTCGGCTCAGGATCTGAACAAGGACCTGGCCGCCGAGGTCACCGGGCTGCTGAAGAACCCGGCCGACGACGTCGCGCTGGTTCTCGTCCACGCCGGCGGTGCGAAGGGAAAGGCCCTGCTGGACGCCGCGCTGAAGGCCGGCGCCCGCAGGTTCGACTGCGCCAAGCCGACCAAGGCGAGCGAGCGCCTCCAGTTCGTGAAGGGCGAGTTCTCCCGCGCGGGCCGCCAGATCACCGGCGACGCCGCCCAAGGGCTGCTGGACGCGGTCGGCAACGACCTGCGCGAGCTGGCCGCCGCCTGCACCCAACTGGTCTCCGACACCGAAGGCCGCATCGACACCGCGGCCGTGGCCCGCTACCACAGCGGCAAGGCCGAGGCCACCGGCTTCACCGTCGCCGACCGCGCCGTCGAGGGCCGCCTGCCCGAGGCGCTGGAGCAGCTGCGCTGGTGCCTGGCCGTGGGCACCGCGCCGGTGTTGATCAACAGCGCGCTGGCCGGTGCGGTGCGCGGACTGGCGGTGGTCGCCCAGCCGCAGCGCGGCGCCGCCGACGCCGAACTCGCCAAGCGGGCCAAGATCCCGCCGTGGAAGCTGAAGACGCTGCGCCAGCAGGCCCGCGGCTGGTCCCCGCAGGGCGTCGCGCGCGCGATGGCGGTGGTCGCCGAGACCGACGCACTGATCAAGGGCGCCGGCCGCGATCCGGCGTATGCGCTCGAACGGGCCGTCATCCAGATCGCGACGGCCCGCAACCAGCGCTGAGCCCGGTCCCGGCGCCGCCCTCTGAGGGCGCTTGCGCCGGTTGGGTGCGGATCACAGGTGTGCGCGGTTCCGGTTCCTGAGGCGGCGGACCCCCTGGGCTCGGTGCGGGCGCTGCAGGAGCGCGCCGCCCGCGCTCAGCCCGCCGAGCGAATCGAGGTCGTCGGCGACTGGTGGCTGCGCCACGCTCCCGGGCGCGCCTGGTGGCTGGGAGCGGCGCTGCCGCACGGTGACGCCGGGGCGGGCGGATCCGAGGGGGCGGCGGCGCTGGAGCGCGGGATCGACCGGGCGGAGCGCTTCTACGCCGGACACGGCGCACCCGCGCTGTTCCAAATCACTCCCGGGGCGTGCCCCGACGGCCTCGACGGGGCGCTGGCCGGTCGGGGATATCGCCGCCTCGGCTCGCTGTCGCTGCAGACGGCGCCGGCGTCCGCGGTGCGGTCGCCTGCCGCGCCGCCGGGACCCGTGCGCGTCGCAGTGGAGGACCAGCCCACCGGCGCCTGGCTGGACGCCTGGCGGACCGTGCACGGCGGGACAGCGGAGGACGCCGACCGGGAAGCAGCCGTCCTCGCCCGCGTCGGGCACCCCTCCGCCTACGCCCGCGCGCGCGTCGGCACCGCGACCGCGGCGGTGGGACGCGCCGTCGCCGATACCGGCTGGGCGGGCGTCTTCGGGATGGCGACGCTGCCGGCCGCGCGCGGCAACGGCGCCGCCCGCACGGTGCTCGCCGCGCTGGCCGACTGGGCCGCGGCACACGGGGCCGACCGCTTGTACCTGCAGGTGGAACGCTCCAACGACCCGGCTGTGCGGCTGTACCGGCGGGCGGGCTTCACGGAGGTCTGCGGCTACCACTACCGCACGGCCGTGTGACCCGGCGCCGGTCGAAGCGGGGCGGCCGAACGGGGGCGGCCACGGCGCCGTAGCACTCGCTACCGCAGACCCGGCCGCACCGGCCGAGGGCGGCGACACCCTATCGGCGCTACCGTCCCCGACGTGGACGGCGCGCCCGCGTCGAACGCGGGGCGCGACCGACGGCAGGGAGGCGTTTCGCCCGCGGCGCGTGCGCAGCGGATCCGGCGGTGCCGCTTTCGGGCGGGAAGGCGCATCCCCGACTGTCTGCTGTCGCGCGCTAGCGGATCGTCTCGCCGCCCCGCCAGACGCGGATGGTGTTCAGGCCGTAGGACCAGGCGAAGGCGCCTTCGTGGTCGGCGTCCCACTGGACGATGTCGGCGTACTGGCCCGGCGCCAGGAAGCCGCGGTCGGTGAGCCCCAGCGCGTAGGCGCCGCCGACCGTGGCCGCGCGGAGGGCCTCCAGGACGCTCATGTTGAACATGGAGATGGCCATCGAGATCGCCAGCGGCAGCGACATGGTGCCCGACTGGCCGGGGTTGTGGTCGGTGCCCAGGCCGACCGGGACGCCGTGGTCCAGCAGCGAGCGCACCGGCGGGGTGCGGCGCTCGTGCAGCGAGGTGGTGGGGCACACGACGACCGGAGTGGAGGTCTTGGCCAGCGCGAGGACGTCGTCCTCGTCGGTCTCGTGCAGCAGATCGACCGACGAGCACTGCATGTCGGCGCCCATCCGCACCGCGCCGTGCCGGGGTTTGGCGCAGGCGTGCATGTGGGTGGCCAGGCCGACCGCGCGTGCGGAGGAGAGCAGTCGGACCGCGTCGTCGGGGGTGAACTGCTGGTTGTCGCAGTAGACGTCGACACCGTGGGCTCCGGCCTGGGCGGCGTCGCTCAGCCAGGAGGCGACCGCGTCGACGTAGTCGTGCGGGCGGCCGAAGTACTCCGGCGGCACCGCGTGCGCGGCGAAGAACGTCACCTGCAGCCGCGGCATGCCCGGCTCCTCCTCGAGGGAGCGCAGCAGCCGCACGTCGGCGAGCTCGCCGTCGCGGGTGAGGTGGTAGCCGGTCTTGGCCTCGACGGTCGTGCAGCCCGAGAGCACCCAGTGCCGCAGCCGCTCGCGGACCGCGTTGCACAGGGTCCAGGGGTCGGTCCCGCGGGTGACGGTGACGGTGGAGGCCACCCCGCCGCCGGCGCCGCTGATCTCGGACCTGGAGGCGCCGCTGGCGCGCATGGCGACCTCGGCGTAGCGGTTGCCCGCGTAGACCGGGTGGCAGTGGGCGTCGATCAGCCCGGGGGTGACCAGGCCGCCGCCGATGTTGTCGACCTCGTCGACGTCGACGATGTCGTCGATGACTCCGGGCAGGCTCTGCGGGAGATCGGCGGCCGGCCCGACCCAGGCGATGCGGTCGTGGTGCACGAGCATCGCCGCGTTGCTGAGGAGATCGGTGCCTGTCCACAGCCGCCCGATGTTGGTCAGCAATCGTACTGTCATCGTCTCACCGGCCCGCCCCAGTAGTCATGGCCGCCGGATCGCGGATGCGGGCCGGTACACACGAGCGGACATAAGCGACCTCGTTCTCGACTCAACTGGCGGGGGGAGGTGGTGCGCCGGCGAGGCGGGCGACTCACGGGGGCTGGTGCCAGTGGCACAAAACCGTAGTTCATCCTCCGACGCCGTGTACACCTCTCGGCCCCGTGATTCACCCGTCCCCAACACAACGGCGGAACCCCGGGCGGGGTTCCGCCGTATGCGTCAGCTTGAGCGACAGGCTACACCGCCGCGCCCCGTCAGACCGCCGCGTAGCCGTCGAGCTTTCCGGCGAGCAGGCCCGGCACGAACGCGTGCAGCCGGGTGCCCTCGCCGGTGTGCTCCTGGTCGACGATGCGGCCCTCCTCGTAGACACGCGAGACCAGGTCGCCGCGCTCGTAGGGCAGCATGACCCGGACCTCGCGCTCCAGGCTGGGCAGCGCGTCGGCGACGGCCGCGATCAGCTCCTCGACACCGGAACCGGTACGCGCCGAGACGTCGACGGCCCGCGGCTCCTTGGCGCGCAGCTGCTTGAGCACCAGCGGGTCGGCCGCGTCGGTCTTGTTGAAGACGACGACCTCGGGGACGTCGCCCGCGCCGATCTCGGTGAAGACCTCGCGCACCGAGGAGAGCTGCTGCTCGGGGGCGGGGTGCGAGGCGTCGACGACGTGCAGGATCAGGTCGGAGTCGGCGACCTCCTCCAGCGTGGACCGGAACGCCTCGACCAGCTCGTGGGGCAGGTGGCGGACGAACCCGACGGTGTCGCTGAGCGTGAACGCCCGCCCGTCGGGCGTGCGCGCCTGGCGCACCGTGGGATCGAGGGTGGCGAACAGCGCGTCCTCGACCAGCACGCCGGCGTTGGTGAGCCGGTTGAGCAGGCTGGACTTGCCGGCGTTGGTGTATCCGGCGATGGATACGGCCGGCACCTGGCGGACCTGGCGCTTGTCGCGCTTGACGTCGCGGGAGGTCACCATGTGCGCGAGCTGCCGGCGCAGCTTGGCCATGCGGGCGTTGATGCGCCGCCGGTCGGTCTCGATCTTGGTCTCACCGGGCCCGCGCAGACCCACGCCCCCGTTGCCGCCGCCGGCGCGGCCGCCGGCCTGGCGGGACAGCGTGGCGCCCCAGCCGCGCAGCCGGGGCAGCAGGTAGCTGAGCTGTGCGAGCTCGACCTGGGCCTTGCCTTCGCGGCTGCGGGCGTGCTGGGCGAAGATGTCCAGGATGAGCGCGGTGCGGTCGATGACCTTGACCTTGACGATGTCCTCAAGCTGGCGAAGCTGGCCGGGCGCGAGCTCGCCGTCGCAGACCAGGGTGTCGGCGCCGGTGCTCTCGACGATCTCGCGCAGCTCCTCGGCCTTGCCCCGCCCGATGTAGGTGGCGGGGTCGGGCTTGCGGCGGCGCTGGGTGACGCCTTCGAGGACGGCGGCGCCGGCGGTCTCGGCGAGCTGCTTCAGCTCGGTCAGCGAGTTGTCGGCGTCTCGCTGGGTGCCGCTGGTCCACACCCCCATCAGGACGACGCGCTCCAGGCGAAGCGAGCGGTACTCGACCTCGGTGACGTCGGTGAGCTCCGTGGAGAGCCCTTCGACGCGGCGGAGCGCGTGGCGCTCGGCGAGTTCGAGCTCCCCCTGCTCGGGCTGTTCGGCGGCGTGCGCGTCCTCGACGGTGTGCGGCCGGAGTCCGGCCGCGCGGTGCGCGGGCTCCGCGAGGATGTGCTCGGCGGAGTCGAGCGTACCGCGGTCAACGAAAGTATTCATATCCCTCCAGGTGGTTCAACGCCGGGGCAGCGGGTCCTTGTTCCCGCGCTTCGATGGTTGCACGCGCCGCTGACAGGCGGCACCCCTTTTTCCCGCGGCGCAGCGCCGTCTTTCCCGCGGCGCAGCGCCGCCACCCCGCCCGACACGCAGAGTGGCAACGGGTGGCGGAAAGGAGAAGACTGCGAAGGGGGCGCCCCCGGTAGCGGGTCCCCTCGGCGGGCGGCACGGCGAGCCGGGCGACCCGCGTCTCCTGCGGGATAACGGCAGGTGGCAGAAGCAAGAAACGCGATGCTCGACGTCTCCGTCAAGGGCGGCCGCGGGTGACAGAAAAAACGCGACGCGCAGCGTCTCCGTCAAGGGCGGCCGCGGGTGACAGGAGGGCAAAAGCACCCGACCTTTCCACCAGGGAAAAGAGTGGCCGCCCACCCCGCGCGCCCGCCGTTGACCGGGGTCGAACCCGCCAGTAACGTAAATTCCACATACCAGAAATAACTTTCGCTTCGTGGAAGGATTCCGATGGCCGCCACCACCGGGGTCGAGATCACCGGCCCCATGCACGAACGCTTCGACCAGATCCTCACCGACGACGCCCTCGCCCTGGTCGCCGACCTGCACCGGCGGTTCGAAGGGCGCCGGCAGGAGCTGCTGGCCGCCCGCGCCCGCCGCCAGGAGCAGATCTCCGCGGGCGCCGACCTGGACTTCCCGCCCGAGACCCGCCACATCCGCGAGGACACGTCCTGGCAGGTCGCCCCGCCCGCGCCCGGCATCACCGACCGGCGCATCGAGATCACCGGCCCCACCGACCGCAAGATGACGGTCAACGCGCTCAACTCCGGCGCCAAGGTCTGGCTGGCCGACTTCGAGGACGCCAACACCCCGCTGTGGGAGAACATGATCGGCGGCCAGCTGAACCTGCGCGACGCGCTGGACCGCACCCTCGACTTCACCACCCCCGAGGGCAAGTCCTACGCGCTCAAGGACGACTCCGAGCTCGCCTCGATCATCGTGCGCCCCCGCGGTTGGCATCTGGACGAGAAGCACATCCTCGTCGACGGCGCCCGCACCGCCGGGGGCATCGTCGACTTCGCGCTCTACTTCTTCCACTGCGCCCGCCGCCAGCTCGACAAGGGCAAGGGCCCCTACTTCTACCTGCCCAAGCTGGAGAGCCACCTCGAAGCACGGCTGTGGAACGACATCTTCGCGGCCGCGCAGGAGCACCTGGGCATCCCGCGGGGCACCATCCGCGCCACCGTGCTGATCGAGACCATCCCCGCGGCGTTCGAAATGGAGGAGATCCTCTACGAGCTGCGCGAGCACTCCGCCGGCCTGAACGCCGGGCGCTGGGACTACCTCTTCAGCATCATCAAGGTGCACCGCACCCGCGGCCGCAGCTTCCTCATGCCCGAGCGCAACGCCGTCACCATGACCGCGCCCTTCATGCGCGCCTACACCGAGCTGCTGGTGAGCACCTGCCACCGCCGCGGCGCCCACGCCATCGGCGGCATGGCCGCGTTCATCCCCAGCCGCCGCGACCCCGAGGTCAACGAGCGCGCCCTGGCCAAGGTCCGCGACGACAAATCCCGCGAGTCCGGTGACGGCTTCGACGGCTCCTGGGTGGCCCACCCCGACCTCGTCCCCGTCGCCAAAGAGGTCTTCGACGGCGTGCTGGGCGAGCGGCCCAACCAGATCGACCGCAAGCGCGACGACGTCTCGGTCAAGGCCGCCGACCTGCTGGCCGTGGACTCCGCCGAGGGCGGCATCACCGAGGCCGGGCTGCGCGCCAACATCAACGTCGGCCTGCAGTACCTCGCCTCCTGGATCGGCGGCAACGGCGCGGCGGCCGTCCACAACCTGATGGAGGACGCCGCCACCGCCGAGATCTCCCGCTCCCAGGTCTGGCAGTGGCTGCACAACGGCGTCACGCTCGACGACGGCCCCGAGGTCACCCGCGACCTCGTGCGCCGGCTCGTCGACGAGGAGATGGCCGCCATCCGCGAGCAGCACGGCGACGCCTACGACGCCGCTCTGTTCGAGCAGGCCGAACAGCTGTTCACCGAGGTCGCGCTGGCCGACGAGTACGTCGACTTCCTGACGCTGCCCGCCTACGAGCGCATGCCCTGAACCGGCCGGGCGCGGCGGAGGACCGCCTGCGAGCAGCGCTCCGCCGCACCCGGTTGCCCTTGCCCGCGGGCGGGAAGTGGGAGAGAGTACGGACCTACCGCGGCCGACCCGCCGCGGTACCGAAGACGGGGAGGGCGAGCCCCACATGCCGCAACCGCTCACCGCGCTGATCCCGCGACTGCGCGAGGTCTGCGGCGACGACGGCGTCATCACCGAGCAGCACCGCCGCCGCACCTACGAGAGCGACGGCCTCACCTACCACGCGAGCACACCCGGCGTGGTCGTCCTGCCGACCAGCACCGAACAGGTCGCCGCGGTGGTGCGGCTGTGCGCCGAGAGCGGGGTGCCCTACGTGCCGCGCGGCGCCGGGACCGGACTGTCGGCGGGCGCGCTGCCCCACAGCGAGGGCGTGCTCATCGTCACCTCCCGGATGCGGCGCATCATCGAGATCGACGTCGACAACGAGCGCGCCGTCGTCCAGCCCGGCGTGGCCAACCTGGAGGTCACCCGCGCCGCCGCCCCGCACGGCTACTACTACGCCCCCGACCCCTCCAGCCAGCAGGTGTGCTCGGTGGGCGGCAACATCGCCGAGAACTCCGGCGGCGCGCACTGCCTCAAGTACGGCTTCACCGTCAACCACGTGACCGGTCTGGAGATCGTCACACCGCAGGGCGACGTGGTGCGGCTGGGCGGAAAGGCCGCCGACGCGCCCGGCTACGACCTGCTGGGGGCGTTCGTCGGCTCCGAGGGCACGCTGGGCATCGCCACCGAGATCACCGTGCGGCTGCTGCGCGCGCCGCAGAAGGTCCGCACCCTGCTGGCGGCCTTCGAGACCATGGACGCCGGAGGCTCGGCGGTCTCCTCCATCATCTCCGCCGGCGTGCTCCCGGCGGCCGTGGAGATGATGGACGCGCTGTCCATCGAGGCCGCCGAGGCGGCGGTGGCCTGCGACTACCCGCCCGGTGCGGGGGCCGTGCTGATCGTCGAGCTCGACGGGCCCGCCGCCGACGTCGACGCCCAGTTCGACCGCGCCACGCGGATGTGCCGCGACGCCGGGGCGTTCGAGGTCCGCACCGCCGACGACGCCGGCGAGCGCGCCCGCATCTGGAAGGGGCGCAAGTCCGCCTTCGCCGCGGTGGGCCGCATCAGCCCCGCCTACATCGTCCAGGACGGCGTCGTCCCCCGCACCGCACTGCCCGAGGTGCTGAGCCGTATCGCCGAACTGTCGGCCGCCTCCGGCATCCGCGTCGCCAACGTCTTCCACGCCGGCGACGGCAACCTGCACCCCCTCGTGCTGTTCGACGACTCCGAGCCCGGCGCCTCCGAGCGCGCCGCCGAGGTCTCCGGCAAGATCCTGGACCTGTGCATCGAGCACGGCGGCTCCATCACGGGCGAGCACGGCGTCGGCGTCGACAAGGCGTGCCAGATGCCCGAGATGTTCTCCCCCGACGACCTGGAGACCATGGACCTGTTCCGCTCGGCCTTCGACCCCGGCGGCATCGCCAACCCCGAGAAGCTGCTGCCCACACCGCGGCTGTGCGGGGAGCGGCCCGGTGTACGCAAGGGCGTCCACCCCCTCGTGGCCGAGGGCGCGGCGGAGCAGTTCTGATGTGCGGCGGGCCGCGGTGCGGGCGCGGTGCGGCGGACCACGAAGCGGGAGCACGGCAGTGACACAGGACGAGACGACCACGACGCCCCTGGCCGAGGCGCTCAGCGAAGGCGGCGCGGTGGTGCGCGAGGGCACCCCGGCCGACGCCGTCTGCGGGCACGTCCCCCGCTACGTCGCCCGGCCGCCCGACACGGCCGCGGCCCAGGCGCTGCTGGCGGCCGCCGGACGCCTGGACCTGGCCACCGTCGTGCGCGGCAACGGCACGGCGTTGGACTGGGGAGCCCCGCCGCGGCGCTGCGACCTGGTGCTGGAGACCACGGCGCTGACCGGCGTCGAGCACGCCGCCGGCGACCTCGTCGTCCAGGCCGGCGCGGGCACCCCGCTGGCCGACCTGCAGGCCGAGCTGGCCGCGGCCGGGCAGCGGCTGACCCTCGACCCGCTCGTCGCCGGCGGGACGGTCGGCGGCGCCCTCGCCACCGGGCTTTCGGGGCCGCGCCGCCTGCTGCACGGTCCGCTGCGCGACCTGGTCATCGGCATGACCGCCGTGCGCGCTGACGGGGTCGCCGCCTCCTCCGGCGGCCGCGTCGTCAAGAACGTCGCAGGATACGACCTGGGCAAACTGCATACCGGAGCCCTGGGGACCCTGGGGCTGATCACGTCGGCGACGTTCCGGCTGCACCCCCTGCCCGAAGCGCTGCGCACCGTCGGTGCGACTACCGCCGACCCCGAGACGGTTCAGCGGTGGACCCGCGCCGTCCTCGGGTCGGGCGCCGTGCCCGCCGCCGCCGAGCTCGACTGGCCCGCGGACGGCCCGCTGTCGCTGCGCGTGCTTCTGGAGGGCGCCGAAGGCGGGATCGACGCCCGCGCCCGCGCCGTGGCCGACCTGATGGAGGGCGCCGACATCGTCGCCGGCCCGCCCGCGCGGTGGGGCGTCCTGCCCGGCGGAGCAGGCGACACCCTGCTCAAGATCGCGGTGCCCATCGGACACGTCGCCGCTGCCGCCCGGCTGGTGCGCGAGGCCGCCCGCCGGCAGGGCACCGACGCCGCCGTCGGCGGGTCGGCGGGCGCGGGCGTCCTCTTCGCCGCCCTGCCCGCCTCGGTGGGCGCGGAGCCGGTCGGCGCCGTGGCCTCCGCGGTGCGCTCGGCCGTCGAGGGCGCTGTGACCCTCGTCCGCACGGCCCCCGCCCTCGCCGGGGCCGACCTGGACCGCTGGGGCGAGGTGCCCGGCCTGGAGCTGATGCGCGCCGTCAAGCTGCGCTTCGACCCCCGCGACCTCCTGGCGCCCGGCCGGTTCGCCGGCGGGATCTGACGCTCCGGCTTACGGAAGCCGACCGGAATCCAGGCGACCATTAGGCGACACCGTGCGGAAAGGTAGGACGCCGTGACCGACAGCGAGACCGCCCCCGGCGCCCGTGAGGGCACCCGCTCCTTCGACGACCTGCTCGGCGACTGCGTGCACTGCGGGTTCTGCCTGCCCACCTGCCCCACCTACGTGCTGTGGGGCGAGGAGATGGACTCCCCGCGCGGTCGCATCCACCTGATGGGCCAGATGCGCGAGGACGACGTGCTCAGCGAGGCCGCCACGGGCCACTTCGACAACTGCCTGGGCTGCCTGGCGTGTGTCAGCTCCTGCCCCTCGGGCGTCGCCTACGACGCGCTGATCGAGTCGACCCGCGCGACCGTGGAGCGCGAGCACCGCCGACCGCCCGGCGAACGGCTGCTGCGAAAGGCGGTCTTCGCGCTGTTCCCGTACCGCCGGCGGCTGGAACTGCTCCGGGCGCCGCTGAAGGCCTACCAGGCCAGCGGGCTGAACCGGCTGGTGCGCCGCTCGGGGGTACTGGAGCGGGTCTCCCCCGCCCTGGCGACGATGGAGCGCATCGCACCGCCGCTGGCCGGGGCCGTGCCGCGCCTGCCCGAGGTGGTCCCGGCGCGCGGTCGGCGGCGCGCTGTGGTGGGCATGCTCACCGGTTGCGTGCAGGGGGCGTTCTTCCCGCAGGTCAACACCGCCACGGCGCGCGTGCTGGCCAGCGAGGGCTGCGACGTCGTGGTGCCCGGCGACCAGGGCTGCTGCGGCGCCCTGTCCTCGCACACCGGACGCGCCGAGGAGGCGGCCGACTTCTCGCGCGCCACCGTCGCCTCCTTCTCCAAGGCCGGTGTGGACGCGGTCGTGGTCAACTCCGCCGGATGCGGCGCGTCCATGAAGCACTACGGCCGGCTGATGGAGGAGGCCGGTGCGGGCCCCGAGGAGGTGCGCCGCGCCGAGGAGCTGTCGGCGAAGGTGGTGGACCTGTCGGAGTACCTGGTCCGGCTGGGTCCGCGGGCCCCCCGGCGTCCGCTGCCGCTGCGCGCCGCCTACCACGACGCCTGCCACCTGTCGCACGGCCAGGGCGTCGCCGCCCAGCCGCGTGAGCTGCTGCGCGCGATCCCCGAGCTGGAGGTGGCCGACCTGCCCAACCCGGAGGTCTGCTGCGGCTCGGCGGGCGTCTACAACCTGCTGCGCCCGCAGGCCGCCGGCGACCTGGGGGTGCGCAAGAGCGAGGACGTGCGCTCGACGGGAGCCGAACTCCTGGTGGCGGGCAACCCCGGCTGCTCGCTGCAGATCGCCTCGGCCATGGAGCGCGCGGGCACACCGATCTCGGTGGCCCACACCGCCCAGGTCCTCGACGCCTCCATCCGCGGCCTCGACCCGGCGACGCTGCTCCCCCGCTGACCCCGGACCGGCCGACCGGATCCGCCCCGGTATCGGCCGAGACCGGATCTCCGGGCGCCGGCGCCCGGAGATCGGGGCGTGCGCCGTCCGCCGGACCCCGTCGGAACCGGTCCGCGCAGGTCGCAACGGTGCAAGGCGGCGGCATGCTCCCGCGCGGCCGCTCCGCGCCGCACCTCGCCCGGATATCGGACACGCCGGGTGCACAACCCTGCCGCGGAAACACTCGGTTTTCCCGCGAAACAGCAGCCGACCTGGTCCGATCCCGGTAACTTTCCGCCATGCCCAGCATCGAACACGCGTGCAACTGGGAGGAACTGATGGCGACCACCGGGCACAAGTACCGCAGCGAGTTCGCCCGCAGGTACGTCCGTGAAGGTGAGGTGCGCGGCGAGGCACGCGGCGAGGCACGTGGCGAGGCCAAGTCGATCCTCAAGATCCTCGAGGCGCACGGGGTCGAGGTCGCGGAGGAGGAGCGCGAGCGCATCCTGGCGTGTACGTGTGAGGACACGCTGACGACCTGGCTCATGCGTGCGCTCACCGCCGCGTCGGTCGATGAACTGTTCCGTTGAGCGTGTCCCGACGGCGAACGCGATCGGAGGGCACTCGGCGGACCAGCTCTTCGCCTGAGGGGCTCCGGCACAGCCGTGGTCAGGACTCCACGTCCATCAGCAGCTCGCCCTCGGCCACGAGGACCGCCGGGCCGCGCAGGCGGGCGCCCTTGGCGTCGAGGAGGACGACGCACTCGCCGCCGGGAACGCGCACACGCCAGGCGGCCTCCGCACCGGGCGGGGTCGCCGCGGCCGCGACGGCGACGATGCCGGTTCCGCAGGAGCGGGTCTCGCCGGAGCCGCGCTCGTTGACGCGCATCTCCAGGGTCCCCGGCGCCGCCTCGGCGAACACCTCGACGTTGGCGCCCTCGGGGAACTGCGCGGGGTCGAGCCGCGGCCGCCCGCTCAGGTCCACCCCGGCCGGGCCGCCCGGCACCCGGCAGACCAGGTGCGGGTTGCCGACGTCCACGCGCACGCCCTGCACCGGGCCGCCGGCCAGCACCGCGCTGCCCTCGCCGAGCACCTCGGGGCGGCCCATGTCCACGGTGACGTCGCCGTCGTCCTCCAGCACCACGCGGCGCGCCCCCGCCCGGGTGCCCACCGACAGCTCGCCGCCCGGGACCAGGCCGCGGTCGGCGAGGTAGCGGGCGAACACGCGCACGCCGTTGCCGCACATCTCGGCGACGCTTCCGTCGGCGTTGCGGTAGTCCATGAACCACTCGCACTCGGCGGCCGAGGCCGCCGGGCCGGTCAGCGCCTCGCCCAGGGCGGCGGTGCGCACGACGCGCAGCACCCCGTCGGCTCCGATCCCGGCGCGGCGGTCGCACACGCGCGCGACCGCGGCCGGGCGCAGGTCCAGCGCCCCGTCGGGGTCGGGGAGGATCACGAAGTCGTTCTCGGTGCCGTGCCCCTTGGCGAATCGCATGGGCCCAATCTTAAGCGCGCACGAGGCCGCCGCCGTGCCGGTGAGCAGCGGCGGCGGCGCGGGGCGGCGGCGCCCGCCCACGGCTGCGGCGCTCCCGCCCGGGACCAGGCGGGGCGCCGCCGCTGCCACACTGGAAGCGGGGGCGCCGGCGGCCCGGCAGCCCCGCGCGCAGCAGCGGAACGCGGCAGTCAGGACATGGAGAGGCGGGACCGAGTGGACGGGCACCGGGACGGTACCCAAGACCCGGTGGTCGCGGTGGTGGGAGCCACCGCCGCGGGCAAGTCGGACCTCGCCGTGGAACTGGCCCTGCGCCTGGGCGCGGCCTCCGGCGGCGCCGAGATCGTCAACGCCGACTCGATGCAGCTGTACCGCGGGATGGACATCGGCACCGCCAAGCTCGCCCCGGAGGAGCGCAGGGGTGTACCCCACCACCTGCTCGACATCTGGGACGTCACCCGCACCGCCAACGTCGCCGAGTACCAGGAGCTGGCCCGCGCCCGGATCGACGGGCTGCGCGAGCGCGGCGCCACACCGGTCCTGGTGGGCGGCTCGGGCCTGTACGTGCGCGCCGCGCTGGACGAGCTGGACTTCCCCGGGACCGACCCCGCCATCCGCGCCCGGCTGGAGGCCGAGCTGGAGGAGCGCGGCCCGGCACCGCTGTACGCGCGCCTGTCCGAGAGCGACCCGCGGGCCGCAGAGGCCATCCTGCCCGGCAACGGCCGGCGGATCGTGCGGGCGCTGGAGGTCATCGAGCTGACCGGGCGGCCCTTCACCGCGACGCTGCCCGAGCACACGTCGCGCTACCCGTGCGTCCAGATCGGCGTCCGGGTGCCGCGCCCGGAGCTGGACGCGCGGATCGCCGACCGCGTGGACCGGATGTGGAGCGCCGGTCTGGTCGAGGAGGTGCGCGCGCTGCGCGAGCGCGGGCTCGCCGAGGGCCGCACCGCCTCGCGGGCGCTGGGCTACGCCCAGGTACTGCACTACCTGGAGGGCGACTGCGACGAGGAGGAGGCCCGTTCGGAGACCGTGCGCGCCACCCGCCGCTTCGCCCGGCGCCAGGAGTCCTGGTTCCGCCGCGACCCCCGCGTGCGCTGGCTCGACCACGACGACCCCGGCCTCGTCGCACGCGCTCTGGAACTGGTGAGCACCTGAGAGCACCCCGTTCCGCCCGGAACCGCCCGAATGCGCGATTGCGAACACGGGTACGACCCGCCCATGACGACTGCGGTGGAGTACCCGGCGGGGGCGCCCTGCTGGTTCGAGCTCTCGGTGCCCGACCTGGGCCGCGCCAAGGAGTTCTACGCCGGGCTGTTCGGGTGGGAGTTCGACGACCTGCCCTATACCCAGGCCCGCCTCCGCGGGCGGCGGGTCGCCGGGATCAGCCAGCGCTGGGGCAGCGACACCGGCCCGGCCGAGCCCGCCGCGTGGACGGTCCTGCTGGCCACCCGCGACCTCGACGCGGCGCTGCGCACCGTCGCCGAGGCCGGAGGGCGCCTGTCCTCGGCCCGCCAGGACATCGGCGACCTGGGAGCCATGGCCCTTGCCCGCGATCCGGCCGGCGCCGAGTTCGGGCTGTGGCAGCCGGGCACGCTGCGCGGCTGCGAGGCCTCCGGCCCGGGGAGTCCGGCGTGGAGCGAGATCGCCAGCGACGACATCCAGGAGACCGCGTCCTTCCTGGTGCGGGTCCTGGGCTGCGAGCCCGAGCGGGTGGAGGGGTTCGAGTTCGTCACCCTCTACAGCGGCGGCTGGCCCGTCCTCGGGGTCTACGGCGGCGACGGCCGCCCCCGCAGCGGCCACGCCGCCTGGCTCACCTACTTCGCGGTGCGCAGCGCGGACGCGGCGGCCGACTACACCCGCGGCGCGGGCGGCAGCGTCGTGCGCGCGCCCGCCGACTCCCCCTACGGCCGCTGGTGCCTGCTCGCCGACCCCTTCGGCGCGCGCCTGGCCGCGGTGGAGCCCACCGAGGCCGCGTGACCGCCGCGCGCGGGCCGCGGCTCGCGCGCGATCAGCGCCACAGCGCCGCGAAGTAGCCCACGCCGTAGGGTGACTCGTGGGCGAGCAGCCCGCCGCCCAGCCCCGCCCCCGCTGCCGCGCCCGCGAGGACCTGCCAGGCCGCGCGGCCGCCGGCCATCAGCTCCGCCGCCAGAGCGGGAGCGATCCCCGCCAGCGCCGCGGTGTCGGCGGCGTCCAGCGCCTCGGCGACCGCGGCGTCGAACCCGGCGGCGCGCCGGTCGGCCGTGCCCGGTGCGTGCTCGCCGCGGCGGGCGCTGCCGTCGCCCATCACCAGCAGGGCGACCCGGTCCGCGGCGGCCGCCAGCGCGGCGCCCCGCTCGGCGCACTCCCGCGGCGCCGCCGTCGGGAGGACCTCGACGTAGCGATCCGGCCGCAGGTCCGAGCGATCGCACAACCACCGGCCCACCGTCAGCGACAACGGAAGCTCCGGCGGCCCCTCCCCCACCCGCACCGGGACACCGTAGGCGTCGAGGCCCCCGGCGGCGTCGGAGCCGTGCACCCGGTCGGCGCCGCCGCACCCGACGACCGCCACCGTGTCCGGGCCGGAAGCGGCCAGTCCCGCCACGGCCCGGTCGCAGGCCGCCCGCAGCCCGTCGAGCTCGCCGGCGGCGCCCTGCGCGACCTGCGGCAGCAGCAGTGGCGGATGAGGGCACACGGCCGCGGCGATCAGCACACGCGCGAGGCTACCGCGGCCGCCGACCGCGTCTCGGCGGAATCCGTGCGCAGCACGTCCTTGCACAGCGCGCGTCCGCTGCTACCGTCGGAGGTGACCGCGTGACCAATTTTGAAATTCGGTCACACAGTCAGCATTCCATGCCGCGATGACGCAGGAGAGAGCAGGACCAGTGCCCGAGCCCGACCCGGCCGCATCCGCCCCGGAGCCCGCCGACCCCGAGCACAGTGCGCGCGCCGAGCGCATCCTCGACGCCGCGGCCGAGCTCCTCGTCGCCTGGGGGTACCGCCGCATCACCATCGAGGACGTCGCCAAGCGCGCGGGCGTCGGCAAGGGCACCGTCTACCTGCATTTCCGCACCAAGGAGCTGCTGTTTCTGACGGTGCTGCTGCGGGTGCAGGCGACGCTCATGGACGGACTGATCGCGTCCTTCCGACGCGACCCCCAACTGATCCGGCCCAGCGCGGTGGCGAGCGCCAACTACACCACGGCCACCGAGAACCCCATCCTGCGCGCGACCCTCACCCGCGACAGCGAGACACTCGGCTCGCTGGTCAGCAGCGGCCTCCGCGAGCTCGGCGACTACACGCGGGCGCGCATCGCCGTCGTCACCGAGTACTTCGCCACGCTCCGCGAACACGGGGTACTGCGCTCCGACACGCCGCTGGATCAGCAGCTGCACGCCTTCGTCCGCGTCTTCTACGGCTATGTGGCCACCCAGCGCGCGGCCGAGTTCATGCGCGCGGAGGGCGGCGACCACACCGCGGCCGACGCCCGCATGCTCGCCCGCGTCGTCAGCGCCTCCTTGGAGGTGCCCGGCGACGACCCCGCTCCCGCACGCGCCGCCGCGCCCCACGTCATCACGCTGTTCGAGCGGCTGCTCGCCCGCGTACACGAAGAGATCGCCAACCAGAAGCGCACCTGACGCCCCAAGGAGGGCCCAGCCATGAGCACACCCACCGGCCGCGACTCCGCCGCCGACCCCGGCGGCGCGGCACTGACCGACCCCGCGCTGCTCGCCGACCCCTACACCGGGTTCGGCCGGCTCCGCGAGACCGAGCCCGTCACCCTCGGCCGCAACCTCGACGGGTCGCCCCTGTGGATCGTCACCCGCCACGAGGACGTCCGCGCCGTCCTCGACGACCCGCGCTTCGCCAACGACCCGCTCTCCGTCCCGGGGATCGAGACCGACAAGCGCGCCGAGCTGCTCGTCAGGATGGGCCTGTCCGAGGAGTACGTGGCCTACATGGCCGACACGTTGCTCGACGCCGACCCGCCCGACCACACCCGGCTGCGCAAGCTGGTCTCCCGCGCCTTCACCGTCCGCCGCGTCAACGCACTGCGGCCCCGTGTCGAGCAGATCACCGACGACCTGCTCGACAGGCTGCCGGACCACGCCGGCGACGACGGCACCGTGGACCTCATCGAGCACTTCGCCTACCCGCTGCCCATCACCGTCATCTGCGAGATGGTCGGCGTGCCCGAGGAGGACCGGCCGCTGTGGCGCAGGTGGGGCAACGACCTGATCCAGACGGATTCGCCGGAGCGGATGGACCGCGCGCTCGTGGGAACGGTCGAGCACGTCCGCGCAATGATCGCCAAGCGGCGCGCAGACCCCGGCGACGACCTGCTCGACGCCCTCATCGCGGTCCGCGACGAGGACGGCGACCGGCTCACCGAGAAGGAGCTCATCACGATGGTGCTCTCGCTGGTGATCGCCGGCCACGAGACCACGGCCAACCTCATCGGCAACGGCACGCTCGCCCTGCTCACCCATCCCGACCAGCTCGCGCTGCTGCGCCGGGACCCCGAGGTCGCCCCGCGCGCCGTGCACGAGCTGATGCGCTGGTGCGGCCCCGTCCTCGGCAGCCGGCCCCGCTGGCCGACCGAGGACGTAACCCTCGGCGGGAAGCTCATCCGCCAGGGGGAACCGGTCATGGCGATGGTCGTCGGCGCCAACCGAGACCCGCGCCGCTTCGAGGACCCCGACCGCCTCGACATCAGCCGGACCTACGCGACCCGCGGCGAGCAGCACACCGGATTCGGCCACGGCATGCACTACTGCCTGGGCGCGGCGCTGGCCCGCCAGGAGGGCGAGGTGGCGTTCACCCGCCTCTTCGAGCGCTATCCAAAGCTGTCTCCGGCCGTGCCGGAGGGCGGGCCGGAGTGGCATCCGCGGCCGGGCCTGCGTCGCCTGGTCCGGCTGCCGCTGCACCTGGGCCGCGGCTGAACCGGGCCGCGCCCACCGGATCGGGGCCCGCCGTGACGCGGCGCGGACCGGGTCACGCGATCCCGCAGCCCCCGGACGCGGCGGGCTCGGGCTCGGGAGCGCCGACGGTGGGCATGCCCAGCAGCACGCCCGAAGGGGCCGGCTCGCGGCCGTTGCGCGCCGCCCAGGCCTCGCCCGCCCGTGTGCGCCGCACCCGGCGCACGCCGGAGTCGGCCACCAGGTGGTGCGGCGCGGCATAGGTGACCTCGACCGACGCGAAGTCCCCCGGACGCAGCGCCGCCGCGGTGCCGTCGTCGACCGCGAAGTGCACCAGCCGGTTGTCGGGCGCGCGGCCCGACAACCGGCGCCGCTCGCCGTCCTTGCGGCCCTCGCCCTCGGCCACCAGCAGCTCGACCTCGCGGCCCACCAGCTTCCGGTTCTCCTCCGCCGAGATCCGCTCCTGCAGGGCCACCAGGCGCTCGTAGCGCTCCTGGACGACCTCCTTGGGCAGCTGCCCCTCCATCTCGGCTGCCGGTGTGCCCGGCCGCTTGGAGTACTGGAAGGTGAACGCAGCGGCGAAGCGGGCCTCGCGCACCACGTGCAGTGTCTCCTCGAAGTCCTCCTCGGTCTCGCCGGGGAAGCCCACGATGATGTCGGTGGTGATCGCGGCATCGGGCATGGCCTCGCGGACCCGCCGCACGATGCCCAGGTAGCGCTCCTGGCGGTAGGAGCGCCGCATCGCCTTGAGCACCCGGCTGGAACCCGACTGCAGCGGCATGTGCAGCTGCGGCATGACGTTGGGGGTCTCGGCCATGGCCTCGACGACGTCGTCGGTGAAGTCGCGCGGGTGCGGCGAGGTGAACCGCACGCGCTCCAGACCCTCGATCTCGCCGCAGGCCCGCAGCAGCTTGGAGAACGCCTGGCGGTCGCCGAACTCGCTGCCGTAGGCGTTGACGTTCTGGCCCAGCAGCGTGACCTCGGCGACGCCCTCGTCGACCAGGGCGCGCACCTCGGCCAGGATGTCGCCGGGCCGGCGGTCCTTCTCCTTGCCGCGCAAGGCGGGCACGATGCAGAACGTGCAGGTGTTGTTGCACCCCACCGAGACCGACACCCAGGCGGCGTAGGCCGACTCCCGGCGGCTGGGCAGCGTGGAGGGGAACGTCTCCAGCGACTCCTCGATCTCGACCTGGGCCTCGCGCTGCACCCGCGCGCGCTCCAGCAGCACCGGGAGCGAGCCGATGTTGTGCGTGCCGAAGACCACGTCCACCCACGGGGCGCGGCGCACGATCTCGCCGCGGTCCTTCTGCGCCAGGCACCCGCCCACGGCGATCTGCATGCCGGGGTGGGCGTCCTTGGCCGGGCGCAGGTGGCCGAGGTTGCCGTAGAGGCGGTTGTCGGCGTTCTCGCGGACCGCGCAGGTGTTGAACACGACGACGTCGGCGGTGGTGTCCTCGGCTGCGCGCTCGTAGCCCGCGTCCTCCAGCAGGCCGGAGAGGCGCTCGGAGTCGTGGACGTTCATCTGGCAGCCGTAGGTCCGCACTTGGTAGGTACGAGTCTGGCTCACGGCTCCCAGGCTAGTGCCTGTGCCGCCCGGTGCCGTCCCGGCGGCTTCCGGCTTCCGGCTTCCGTTACGGCGAAGGCCGCCGCCCCGCGTGCGGGCGGCGGCCCGGACCCGGCCGACCGCCCGGCTCGGCGTCGCCCCGGTACTCAGCGCGGCGCGGGCGCGGACCGCGTGAAGCCGGCGACGCGCGGGTGGACCGTCACCGGCACTCCGGCCTCGCGGGAGAAGGAGTCCAGCCCCTCGCGCACGGCCGCGTCCGGCTCGCCGTAGACGTCCAGCCCCAGCACGGTGCTGTACTCCATGACCTCGCGGATGTGGGGGTCGGAGATCCGCCAGTGCTCCAGCACGGCCGCGGAGTCCGGGTAGAGCTGGAAGCTGTAGGCCTGCGCGCCTTCTGCGTCGAGGTAGACCTCCACCATCAGCTGGGGGGCGTGCTGCTCGGTGAAGGCCACCGCCCTCGCGATCGCGCCGCGGAACGCCTCGAACCGCTCGGGGTGCACCCGCATCGTGTTGCGGAACATGATCGGTGCCTGCTGTGTCGATGCCATGGCCCGAGCCTGCTACCTCAAGTGAAGTTGAGGTCAAGGCCGCCGCCCCTTCGTGCGGAGCGGCGGCCCGGCCCCTACGGCACCGCGGGCACCTCGGAGCGGTCCGAGCCCGCACCGCGGCCCGCCCGGAACTGCCAGCCCAGCACGGCGCCGCCGACGACCAGCCCGAACAGGTCGCTCTCCCAGCCCGAGTGCAGCATCGCCAACCCGGCCGCGGCCACCAGAAGCCGCAGCGACCAGTGCAGCCGGGTGTTGACGAAGCCCACGACCGCGAGGCCCACCAGCCACACACCCAGCAGCGACGTCGCCACGGCCCAGGTGCCCGTGATCCACGTCACGTCCTGCAGCAGCAGCTCCGGGGAGAACACGAACATGTAGGGCACCAGGAACCCCGAGATCGCGATGCGCACCGCGTGCCCGCCGGTGCGCAGCGGATTGCCGCCCGAGATGCCTGAGGCGGCGTAGGCCGCCAGGCACACCGGCGGCGTGATGTCGGCCATCACCCCGAAGTAGTACACGAACATGTGCGCCATGAGCAGCACCGCGACCGTGTTCTCCTCGACCCCCGGCTCCAGGATCGCCATGATCGCCGGAGCCGCCAGGGTGGCGGTGATGACGTAGTTCGCCGTGGTCGGCACGCCGATGCCCAGGATCAGACAGGCCAGCATCGTCAGCACCAGCGTGCACACCAGCAGCACCGTCGTCGCGGGGAACACGTCGAAGGTGACGACCTGCACGCCGGGAGCCAGGATGTTCTCGGCCAGCCCCACGAGGCCGTCGCTGAGCTTCTGTCCCAGGCCCGTCAGCGTGATCACGCCGGCGATCATGCCGGCCGCCGCGCACGCCATGATGATCGGCAGCGCCACACGCGCCGCGTCGACCAGCCCGTCCAGCAGGGTCCACAGCGTCAGCCGGTCCTCCATGCCGCGCCAGCGCCGCAGCACGAACATCACGATCTGCGTCAGCAGGTTGACCGCCACGGTCAGCCCGATCGCGCCCATCGCCGAGAAGATCGGCGAGTAGCCCACCGACAGCAGCGCGAACAGCCCGATGATCGGCACCAGCAGGTAGCCGCGGGTGGCCATCAGCAGACGCACGTTCGGCAGCACGGAGCGCGGCATCCCGCGGATGCCCATGCGCTTGGCGTCGTAGTGCACCACGACGAACTGGGCGACGAAGAACAGCACCGCCGGGATGATCGCCGCCTGCAGGATCTGCAGGTAGGGGATGCCGGTGAACTCGATCATGATGAACGCCGCGGCGCCCATGATCGGCGGCGCGATTTGCCCGCCGGTCGAGGACGCCGCCTCCACCGCGCCCGCGTAGTTGGCCGGATACCCCGACCGCTTCATCATGGGGATGGTGAAGGCGCCGTTGCTGACGGTGTTGGCCACCGAGCTTCCGGTGATCGTGCCGGAGAACGCGCTGGTGACGATGCCGACCTTGGCCGTACCGCCCGTTGCACCGCCGGTCAGCCCCAGCGCCAGGTCGGTGAAGAACCGCTCCATGCCCGTGCGGGTGAGCATCGCCGCGAAGACCAGGAACAGGAAGATGAACGTCGAGGAGATGCCCAGCGGGGTCCCGAACACGCCCTCGGTGCCCACGAACAGCTCGACGACGATCCGGTCGATCGAGTAGCCCGAGTGGTGCAGGAAGCCCGGCAGGAACGGGCCGTAGAACGCGTAGGCCACCATCAGCCCCGACAGCACCACCAGTGCCGCGCCCAGCGTCCGCTGCGCCGCCACCAGCACCAGCAGGATGCCCACCGTGCCGACGGCCACCTGGTCCGGCTCGATGATGCCCTGCGTGCGCACGATGTCCTCGTAGAACACGAACAGGTACAGCCCCGACCCCATGCCCAGCAGCGCCAGGACCACGTCGGCCGCCGGAACCCCCATCGGGCGCAGCGGAACGTAGCGCGACGCCTGCACGAGGGCCAGCACCGCCGCGGCCGGCGCCAGCACGTACCAGTCGGCGATGCCCTCGACGATGATGTAGACGATGGCCGCGATTCCGCCGGCGGTCAGCCCCCAGCCGTACCACCGCTGGCGCCGGGTCTCCTGCGGCGAGTGCGGGTAGAGCAGGAACACCATGCCCAGCCCCAGCGCCAGGTGGAACGAGCGCTGCTGCAGCCCCGGGAACGTACCGAAGTAGCCGGTGTAGAGGTGGAACAGGCTCAGCGCCAGCCCCACACCGAAGACGACCCACCGCCACAGAGGGCGCATGTCGCGCCGGGTGCCCGCCGTCTCGGCGGCGACGTTGTGCTGCTCTAGCTCGGCGACCTCCTTCTGCGCCTCGATGTCGCTGAAGTCGGCGCCCTCACCCGCCGGTGCTGCCGACCGGGAGTCGCTCGTCATCGCTCGCCCCATCCCCTTGCATCCACGTCGTCGTCCGTCGGGCGGCCGTCCTGCCGGTCCCCCCGCCTCGATCAGGGCCAGGCCCGCGGCCCGCCCTGCACGCCCAGTTCCACCCGTGTGCCGTACGCGGCGACGTCGAGCAGGCGCACCCGCCCGCCGTCCGGGAACAGCAGCACCTGGCCGGAGTGCGTGCTGTTGACCATCAGCTGCACCGTCCCCAGCGGCCGCCCGTGGTGCAGCACCCGGTAGCCGTCGTCCTCGCGCAGGAACGTGGTGGTCGTCGAGCCGATGTGCTCGGGCCCCACGGGGAGGTTCGCCCCGAAGGTGTCGAACCGCATCTCCTGCATGAGCAGCCGGCCCCCGGCCCCGGCGGAGAACACCTCATCCACCGGGCGCTTGCTCACCGAATGGGTATAGCGCAGCGTCACCCGATCGCCCGCGGCCACCGGCCGCGACGCCGCCACGCGGCCGCCGTCGACGTCGGTCACCGTGAACAGCAGGCGGCCGCCCGCCTCCGGCTCCGGTGCCGCGAGCCCGCCGAGCAGGCCCGCCGCCAGTACGGCGCCGCCCGCGCGCAGGGCGCGGCGGCGCGCGAGCCCCTGCCCGCGCGCCGCCGCCTGCTGCACCTCGGGCGGCTCGGTGCCGCTAGCCGAGGACGCCCTCTTCCTCGTAGTAGCGCTTGGCACCGGGGTGGAAGTCGACGGCGCCCTGTCCGTCGACCGCGGTCTCCAGCTTGACCTGGCTGCCGACGTCGTGCCCGATCTCGTCGGCACGCTCGTACATCTCCTTCACCAGGTTGTAGGCCGTCTCCTCGTCCAGGTCGGCCGTGGTGTAGAGCGTCGCCCAGTTGGTGACGGTCTCGGCCGGCTCGTCCTGGCCGCTGTAGGTGCCCGCCTCGATCGTCAGCGGGCTGTAGCTGGGGTTGTCCGAGGTGAGCGTTTCGAGGCCGTCGCCGGTGATGTCGACAAGCTGCACGTCGCTGGAGGTTGCGACCTGCTCGATGCTGCCGGCCGGCAGCGCCAGGATCGCGAACGCCGCGTCGGTCTGGCCGTCGCTGAGCTTGGTCGAGGCCTCCTCGAACGTGCTGTTGAAGACCTCGATGTCGTCGAGGCTCATCCCGTACGCCTCGAGGATCTGCTCCGCGGCCACGGCCGTACCGCTGCCGGGCGGGCCGATGTCCACCCGCTTGCCCTTGAGGTCCGCGATCGTCTCGATGCCGGAGTCGGCCGAGGCGACGATCTGCAGCACCTCGGGGTAGACGTTGCCCAGCATGCGCACCTCGCCGGGGTTGGACAGCGGCTCCTCGGCGAAGTCCGCCTCGCCGTCGACCGCGTTGGCGGCGACCCCGTTGATCGCCATGACCAGCTCGTTCTCGCCCTGGTCGAGCAGGCGCATGTTCTCCACCGACGCACCGCTGGACTGGGTGCTGACGTTGACGCCCTCGATGTTGTCGGACCAGATCTTGGCCATCTCGGCGCCGAGGGGATAGTAGGTCCCGCCCGTGCTGCCGGTGGCCATGGTGAGTTCGCCGCCTGCGCCCGTGTCGCCGACACCGCAGCCCGCGAGCGCGATGACCCCTGCGGCCGCGGCCGCGGTTGCAGCCGCCAGCCGACCGGTCCGAAGTCCCGTCCTCATTGCGCGAGTCCTCCTCGAAGAGTGCGCTGCGGCGGTGCTGTAGCACCGGCGCGAGCCTCTGAAGTGCCTAGCGTGATTACCCGCCTTGAACATTGGCTGGACTATAGACAGCGCGGTGACACGCCGTCGCGCACGGCGGATTACAAGTAGGGAACGAATGGCCGCGCCCGCGTCCCGACCTCCGCGGTCACGCGGCACCGCGCCCCGCGCCGTTCACGGCCCCCCTTGCGACTCCATCCGTCCGACTGCACAGACGCCCGCATACCACTAAGGTCGACATGTCATTCCTTAGATACCCCTGAGTGCGAAGTGTCCCCATGACCGACCGCGTGACGGCCCCCTACGGCGCCTGGCCATCGCCGATCGCTGCGAGTGACGTCGCCCGAGGAGAACGCCGACTGGGCCATCCCAGCGTCGCGGGCGACGAGATCTGGTGGGAGGAGTCCCGCCCCGACGAGGGCGGGCGCACCACCGTCATGCACCGCGACTCCGAAGGCGCCCTCACCGAGCTCCTCGGGCCCGAATGGGACGCGGGCACGCGCGTCCATGAGTACGGCGGGCGTTCGTTCCTCCCCGTGCCGCGGGGTGACGACACGGCCGCCACCCGCTACGGCATCGTCTTCGCCAACCGCGCCGACCAGCGGCTCTACCTGCTGACCGAGGGCGCCACCGCGCCCGTGCCGATCAGCCCCGAGCCCGAGACCCCGGGCGGGCTGCGCTACGCCGACCCCGCGCTGGGCGCCGACGGCACGAGCCTGGTCTGCGTCCAGGAGCGCCACCCCGCTCGCGGCACGGCGGAACAGGACGCGCAGGAGAACCGCCCCGTCCGCTCGATCGTGTCGATACCGCTGTCCGGCCGCGCCGCCGACGACCCCGGCGCCGTGACCGAACTGGTCTCCGGCGCCGACTTCTATGCCAGCCCCTCCCCCGCACCCGACGGGCGGCACCTGGCCTGGATCGCCTGGAACCATCCCCGCATGCCCTGGGACGGCACCGAGCTGCGCGTGGGCTCCCTCGACGGCGACGGCCCCGTCGCAGGCGCCTACACCCTCAAGGGCGGTGTCGCCGAGTCCGTACTCTCCCCGCTCTGGCGCGACTCCACCACCCTGGTGTTCCTCTCCGACTGGCCGGGCTGGTGGAACCTCTACGAGATCGGGCTGACCGGCCCGGCCATCGCGCTCTATCCGGCCGAAGAGGAGTTCACCCACGGCTTCTCCCTCGGCCTGCAGCCCTACCGGCGCCTCGACGACGGCCGACTGGTCGCCCTGCACGGCCACGCCGACCTCACCCCGGGCGTCTACGACCCCGGCACCGCCGAGCTCTTCCCACTGGAGACCGGGCTGGAGAGTTGGCAGACCCTGGCCGGCGACGGAACGACCGTCGTGGGCCTGGCCGCGGGTACGCACACCCCGCAGAGCCTCGTCCGGCTGGACCCCGGCACCGGGCGCACCGAGATCCTGCGGCGCTCCCGCGAGGACCTTCCCGATTCCCGGTACCTGCCCACGCCGCGCACCACCGAGTTCAGCGGCCGCTACGGCGGCACCGTGCACGCCACCGTCTACCCGCCCGCCAACG
Source organism: Streptomonospora halophila (assembly GCF_039542725.1). Taxonomy (NCBI): domain Bacteria; kingdom Bacillati; phylum Actinomycetota; class Actinomycetes; order Streptosporangiales; family Nocardiopsidaceae; genus Streptomonospora; species Streptomonospora halophila. Next base: position 61,852 of record NZ_BAABIK010000005.1, read on the forward strand.
CCGACGCCGTCGGCGAGGGCCGGGCGCCCTACGTGGTGTGGGTGCACGGCGGTCCCGTGGCCAAGGCACTCGGTTCCCTCGACCTCGCCAAGGCCTACTTCACCAGCCGCGGGATCGGCGTCGTCGACGTCAACTACGGCGGCTCCATCGGGTTCGGGCGAACCTACCGCGAACGGCTCCACGGGCAGTGGGGCGTCATCGACGTCGAGGACGCCACGGCCGCCGCCCGCGCCCTGGTCGAGGAAGGCGTCGCCGACCCCGAACGCCTGGCCGTACGCGGCGGCAGCGCCGGCGGGCTCACCACCCTGCTCGCGCTCTGCGGCGACACCTTCGCCTGCGGGACCTCCTCGTGGGGCGTGACCGATCTTCTGCGACTGGCCGCCGAGACCCACGACTTCGAGTCGCGCTACCTGGACGGGCTCGTGGGACCGCTGCCCGGCTACGCGGCCACCTACCGCGAGCGCTCCCCCATCAACCGCGTCGCCGACCTGGCCGCTCCCGTGCTGATCCTGCAGGGCACCGACGACCCCGTCGTTCCGCCCACCCAGGCCCGCGCCCTGGCGTCCGGGCTGGCCGAGCGGTCGATCCGGCACGCCCTGCTGGAGTTCGGCGGCGAGGGCCACGGGCTGCGCTCGGCCGCCAACCAGCAGCGCGCGCTGGAGGCCGAACTGGCCTTCTACGGCGAGGTGTTCGGCTTCACCCCGCCCGACGTGCCGGCGATCGAACTGGTCACCGGGCGCGCGGCCGAGGACGGCCGGGCGGACGGGGCGGAGGGCCCGAGCGCTGACGGGGCCGGCGGTTCCGGGGAGGAGGCCGACGCCGACCTGGTCGCCGAACCGCTGCCGCCGCTGGACGGCGACGGCGGCGCGGAGAGCCGCACCGCCGACGAGCAGGCCGGGCGGCCGTAGCCGTTCGATCCCGAGGACGCCGGCCGTGACCGGCGACCGCGTTCCGGCACCGCGGAGGCTCGCCGCGGCGCCGGACGCGGACCGCGGCCGACGGCGCGGAGGGCGGGAGCGGCCCCGCCGGATGCCCGGCGCCTGCCGCGTACCGCGTCCCCCAGGCCGGGCCGTGCCGTTCGGCGGCGGGCCGACCGCGGGGCACCCGTGTAGGGAATGACCGGATCCGGCCACTGCGATGTCCGGAACGCGCTGGGGAGGAAAGCGCGACCGGACTAGGGTCCTGCGGCCCCGAAACCCGGGAACGAACGCCCTGGTGCACGGCCCGCACGTGTGCTTATACCACGGGCCGGGCGAGCCCTGCCCCCCGAATGCGCGGGAAGCGCTGTCAACCCCGGCTCCACCGCCCGCCGACGCCCGGCGCATCCGGCCCTTGTGGCCGCCCCGGCCCGTCCGTAACCTCTCCGGTGCCGCCGCGGCGCCCCTCGTCGCATGGCGGCTGGGATTGCGCGGTACGGCCCCGCGGCCCCGCCACAGCCCTCGGCGGATCCGCGGGGCCTACCCGTGCCGCGCGGACAGCGACACGCGGCGAACACGCCCTGCCCTCGCCCTGTCCTCCCGAAGCGGCGGCCGTGCCCCGCCGACCGCGCCCGCCCGCCCCGGCCCGCGTACCGGCCGCACCCCCGAGGAGAGGAAGGCGCTATGCCCACCACACGGCTCCTGACCGCGAAGGACGCGCCGGAACTGGCCGAGCTTCTGCAGCGCAACCGCGAGTTCCTCGCCCCCTGGGAACCGGTCCGCGACGACTCCTACTTCACCGCCGACGCCCAGCGGGCCCGACTCGAATACGCCCTCACCCAGCACGCCGCGGGGCGCCTGCTCCCGCTGGCCGTCCTCGACGACACCGGCCGCATCGCCGACCAGGTCACCGTCAACGACATCGTCCGCGGAGCCTTCCAGTCCGCTCCCATCGGCTACTGGGTCGCCGAAGCCTGCAACGGCCGCGGACTGGCCACCAAGGCCGTCGCCGAAACGGTGCAGACCGCCTTCGCCGACCTCGGCCTGCACCGCGTCGAAGCCGCGACCCTGCCGCACAACACCGCGTCACAGCGCGTCCTGCTGCGCAACGGGTTCACCGCCTACGGCAGGGCGCCGCAGTACCTGCACATCGCCGGAAGCTGGCGGGAGCACATCCTCTACCAGGCGATCAACCCGGACGCGTAGCACCGGCCCGACCGCGGCCGCGACCGACCGGGCCGCTCACTGGTCAGTCCGGTGCGGCGCCGTGCGCTGGGTACCGCAGCGGAGAGCAGCTATACGCCCTGCCGGGCGCCTTCTCCAACGGCGCCTCTACCGACGTGCCCACCGCGTAGCCCGAGGCACCGCCGTGCGCCGCCGCCCTTCGCCGGGTCGTCCCGGCATGCCCGCCGGATCGGACCGCCGAGACCTGGCGAGCGCCTCGGCAGCGCTGCGGTGACGCCGCGCGCCCCGGTTCGAGCGGTGCCGGACGGAGGCGGTCACAGAGACAACCCCACCGGGCAACCGATCGTCTGGCGGCGCACCGTCGCGGCTCTGGCCCGGCGCCGCTACTCCGGATCGGGATCCGGCAGTTCCAGTTCGGCGCCCTCGGCCTCCAGCTCCTCGCGCACCACCCGGTAGGCCAGTCCCGCGGAGTAGCCCTTGCGCGCCAGCATGGCCAGTGCCCGGCGCGCTCGCGCGGCGGGGTCGGACGTGCGCGAGCCCGCCAGCTTGCGCCGCGCCAGCCGCCTGGCGGTCTCCTCCTCCTGCTCGGGACTCAGCTCCTCGACTGCGTCGCGCACCGTGTCCTCGGCCACCCCGCGCCGCCGCAGCTCAGCCGCCAGCGCCTTGCGCCCCAGACCGCGCCCGGCGTGGCGGGAGTCGACCCACGCGTCGGCGAAGGCGGCGTCGTCGATCAACCCGACCTCGCTGAACCGCCCCAGCACCGACTCGGCCACGTCGTCGTCGACGCCCCGCCGCCGCAGCGCCTGGGCGAGCTGGGCCCGGGTGCGCGGAGCCGAGGTCAGCAGGCGCAGGCAGATGCCGCGCGCGCCGGCCTCGGGATCCTCGCCGTCCGCGGACCCGCCCGCCCGGGCGCCGGTCTCGGGCGCATCGGCGGCGGTATCGGTGTCGGTGTCGGTGTCGCTGTCGAAGGGCTCGTGCGCGTCAGGCATCCGCTGGCGGCGGGGTGGCCTTGGTCCTGCTCGCCCGCTTGGGCGGTGCGGCGGCCGGAGCGGCGGCGTCGGTCTCCTTGACCGCGGCCTCCTTGGCGCCGGTCTCCCTCGCCCCTGCGGCCTTGGCGGCATCGGGCGCCTTGGCGGAGTCGGGCCCCTTGGCGGAGTCGGGCCCCTTGGCGTCGGCGGCGGCCGCGGAGTCCGCGGAGTCGTTGCCCGCGCCGGGCACGCCCAGCTTCTCCTTGATCTTCTTCTCGATCTCGTTGGCCATGTCGACGTTCTCGCGCAGGAAGTTGCGGGAGTTCTCCTTGCCCTGCCCGAGCTGGGTGCCCTCGTAGGTGTACCAGGCTCCCGACTTGCGCACGACGCCCTGCTCCACACCGAGGTCGATCAGCCCGCCCTCACGCGAGATGCCCACGCCGTAGAGGATGTCGAACTCCGCCTGCTTGAACGGCGGCGCCACCTTGTTCTTCACGACCTTGACCCGCGTGCGGTTCCCGACCGCGTCGGTCCCGTCCTTCAACGTCTCGATCCGCCGGATGTCGAGCCGCACCGACGCGTAGAACTTCAACGCCCGGCCGCCGGTGGTCGTTTCGGGGCTGTTGTGCACCATGACCCCGTCGGCGAAGTAATTGTGGCTGCCCTCCACCTCGATGTCGTATCGTCCGGTGCGCCCCGCGGTCGGAGCCTTCGGAGTAACTTCCCGCACCACTGCTGGACTAGGCCGCAAAACGGGCTCGGACAATTCGGGCTCGGCATTGAAGTAGCCGCGAAGCCCAGGCAGAAGCTTGTAATCCAGCGATGGGTGAATATAGGGTGCAATAAATTCTTGGAATTTCTTGGAGGACTCTGCACTGAATGTAAGCGTGTTGATTTTCCGTGCGCCTCGCGGACGCAATTTTACGTCGAACTCCAAGGTATCACGAAGATAGTCGGCGATCCGCTGCCTCGATCCAGGACTCATGGCCTCGACGCAGATTTCGACGCGTCCGCTACCTCCCTCGGTGCGAGCCTGGCGCCCATCGATTCGCAACGCAAATGAACCGTCATCCATATACCAGATCGCCAGTGCCAGTGGCGTCAGACTCTTCAGGTAGTCCCAGGTTATGTGTTTCTTACCGTCTCCCGCATAAACCGTCCGGCGAAGTTCGCCCAATTCGGCTAGTGGAGTAAAGTCAGCGAAGACGGCACCTTTCGCATTCGATGTCACCGAGTGAGGGATGTTTTCCAGCATAGCGACTTTCCAATTCAGGTAGTCCGCTTGCTTGGCACCGTGCCCCATCCGAAATCGTCCGCTCTCTGCGTCCTCACCCACAGGCGCGGACAGACACCCGTCCCCCAGCAGTGAACCCAGCACCACCTGCTTTTGAACCTCGTTCAGATAGTAGTGCTGCGCGAGCATGACCCGGTCCCCAGGCATGATGTCGCCGGCCTCCCGCCAACCGCCCGGCGTCCGCACGAGGTGGTTCGGGGTGAGGTCCATGTAGGCACTCCCATAGCCCCTTCCACCTCCGGCGCGCTCTACCCTGAAGTGCAGAAACTCTTCCGTTCGGCCGTTGTCGAACCAGTTGGTGACACGCCGTGGAACGATTTCTCCGATTTCAGGGTCGTAGGAAAGGACTTCTACGTCCATTTTTTGGTTTACAATTTTTCCAATGCGTTCCCGAGTCCCGTCAGCCAACGTCACCCAAGTATCCCAGGATGCGCATCCGAACATGACACCGACTTTCTCCCGCAATTGGTTGATAAATATCGCGGTCGTTCCAGTCTGGTGCAATGCGCCCGCGATTTTGCGGAGGGCCTGGGACATCAGTCGGGCCTGGAGGCCGACGTGGCTGTCGCCCATCTCGCCTTCGATCTCGGCGCGGGGCACGAGGGCGGCTACGGAGTCGACGACCAGGATGGAGACCGCGCCGGAGCGGATCAGCATGTCGGCGATCTCCAGCGCCTGTTCACCGGTGTCGGGCTGGGAAAGCAGCAGATCGTCGGTGTTGACACCGATTTTCTTGGCGTATTCAGGGTCGAGCGCATGCTCCGCATCGATGAATGCGGCAATCCCTCCGGCCTTTTGTGCGCTCGCCACGGCATGCAGCGCCACACTGGTCTTCCCCGACGACTCTGGTCCGAATATCTCTACAACACGCCCGCGGGGAATTCCTCCGATACCCAATGCGACATCGAGGGAAATGGAGCCGGATGGAATGGATTCGACCGGCGGGCGGTCGTCATCGCCTAGGCGCATGACGGAGCCCTTGCCGAACTGGCGCTCGATCTGAGCGAGCGCGGTCTCGAGAGCCTTCTCTCGATCAGCAGCAGCCACGGGAAACCCCTGTTGGGTCGTCGTCTTCTTGTTCATCTTGGGTGTGACGCTACGCGGCGGCGGGGACAAACCTCGACCGCGTCGGCGCGCCTGTGGACAAGTGCTCGGCGGCCGCGTGCCTGCCGCCGAGTGCGTGTCCACTCGCGGACGCCCGCCCAAGGGGCGTCGTGGTCCGCCGGAGGCCGATACCGCACCTCCCGGTTCAGGATGGTCGGCCCCGGATACACCGCAACCCTACCCGAACCTCTGTTCGATCGCCTGCCCTCCCCAGGCGTCCGGGCGCGTCGCCTGCGCGGCGGTCCCGGGCGGACCGGCCGGCCCTTTACGCTCCGGCCCGGGTCTGCGACCTGCTTGCGCCGGTTGCTCGCGAGCGCGCCGTCAGCGTGCGGCGGCGGGCAGGTCGAATGCTTCGCAGACGGCCCGCCACACCTCCTTGGCGCTGATGCCGTCGGCGAGCGCCTGGTCGACCGTGCGCGAGCCGAGCGAGTCGATGACGTGGTCGCGGGCGAGGCTCGCGGCGTAGGCCTCGCCGAACTGCCCGTTCATGCGCTCCCAGAAGTGTGAAAGTCTCATCCCCTCCAGTATCGGCCGCCGCCCCGGTGCTGTCACCTCCGCCGACGCCCCTTGGGAACGGGCCCGGGCCGGTCTCCGCGGTTTCGTCTCAAGGGCGTTGCAGACTGGGCACATGTCCTCGGCAGACGATCCCGGCTCCCGGTCCGGCGGCTCCGGCGCCCGCGGGCGGGGCGGTCCGCTGGGCCGCTTCTCGGGACCCACGCGCACCTGGTTCGAGCGTGCGTTTCCCGCCGGTCCCACCCCCGCGCAGACGGGCGCGTGGGAGTCGGTCGCGCGGGGTGAGAACACGCTGGTCGTGGCCCCTACGGGGTCGGGGAAGACGCTGTCGGCGTTCCTGTGGGCGCTGGACGGCCTGGCGTCGCGTCCGGTGCCCGAGGAGCGGGTGCGGCGCTGCCGGGTGCTCTACGTCTCGCCGCTGAAGGCGCTCGCCGCCGACATCGAGCGCAACCTGCGGGCGCCGCTGTCGGGCATCCGGCGCGAATCCGTGTCGGCCGGCCTCGGGGCGCCCGACGTGTCGGTCGCGATGCGCACCGGCGACACCCCCGCCGACCAGCGGCGCAAACTCGCCTCGGCGCCGCCCGACATCCTGATCACCACGCCCGAGTCGCTGTTTCTGGTGCTGACCTCGCAGGCGCGCGCCGGCCTGGCGGGGGTCGAGACGGTGATCGTCGACGAGGTGCACGCCCTGGCGGGCACGAAGCGGGGCGCGCACCTGGCGCTGAGCCTGGAGCGGCTGGACGCGATGCTCGGCGCGCCGGCGCAGCGGATCGGGCTGTCGGCGACGGTGCGGCCGCCGGAGGAGGTCGCGGCGTTCCTCGGCGGGCCGCGCCCCGCCTCGGTGGTGGCGGCGGCGGAGGCTCCGTCGCTGGACGTGCGGATCGTGGTGCCCGTCGAGGACATGACCGAGTTGGAGGCGGCGGTGCCGTCGGCGCGCGCCGACGACCGGGCGTCGAAGGCGCGGACCTCGATCTGGCCGCATGTCGAGGAGCGGGTGCTGGACCTGGTCGAGGAGCACCGCTCCTCGATCGTGTTCTGCAACTCGCGGCGGGTGGCCGAGCGGCTGTGCGCGCGGTTGAACGAGCTGGCCGACGAGCGCCGGGCGCCGGGCGGCGGCGCCGGCGGGGGTTCGGCCGGCGCTTCGGGGGCGGCGGGTCCGCCCGGTGCGCCTTCCCTCGCACCGGGCGGCCGGCCGAACGGGCGGGCGCGCCTGTCGCCGGCCGAGGTGATGGCCGAGGCGGGCCAGACCTACGGCGCCGAGGCGGGCGTGGTGGCGCGGGCGCACCACGGTTCGGTGTCCAAGGACGAGCGCGCGGTGATCGAGGCGGACCTCAAGGAGGGGCGGCTGCCGTGCGTGGTGGCCACGTCCAGCCTCGAACTGGGCATCGACATGGGCGCGGTGGACCTGGTGGTGCAGGTGGAGTCGCCGCCGTCGGTGGCCGGGGGCCTGCAGCGGGTGGGGCGCGCCGGCCACACGGTGGGCGGGGTCTCGCGCGGGGTGGTGTTCCCGAAGTTCCGCGGCGACCTCCTGGCGGCGTCGGTGGTGGTCGAGCGGATGCGCGCGGGCCGGATCGAGGAGCTGCGGATGCCGCGCAATCCGCTGGACGTGCTGGCGCAGCAGGTCGTGGCCATGGCGGCGATGGACGAGTGGGAGGTGGCGGAGCTGGGTGCGCTGGTGCGGCGTGCGGCCCCGTTCGCGTCGCTGCCGGACTCGGCGCTGTCGGGGGTCTTGGACATGCTGTCGGGGCGCTACCCCTCCGACGAGTTCGCGGAGCTGCGGCCGCGGGTGGTGTGGGACCGCGACGCCGGGGGCGCGGGCTCGGGCGGGACCGTGTCGGGGCGGCCGGGCGCGCAGCGGTTGGCCGTGACCAGCGGCGGGACGATTCCGGATCGGGGCACCTACGCGGTGCACCTGGCCTCCGCGGGGGGCGCGGGGCCCTCGCGGGTGGGCGAGCTGGACGAGGAGATGGTCTACGAGTCGCGGGTGGGCGACGTGTTCGTGCTGGGTGCGAGCGCGTGGCGGATCGAGTCGATCACCGCGGACCGGGTGATGGTGTCGCCGGCACCGGGGCGCCCGGGGCGGCTGCCGTTCTGGAAGGCCGATGCGCTGGGGCGCCCGGCGGAGCTGGGGCGCGCGATCGGCGCGATGGCGCGCGAGGTGCGGGGGCTGGAGGAGTCCGCGGCCGTCGAGCGCGCCCGGGGCGCCGGGTTGGACGGGTGGGCGGCGGCCAACCTGGTGGACTATCTGACCGAGCAGGCGGAGTCGACGGGGTGGGTGCCCGACGACCGCACGGTCGTGGTGGAGCGGTTCCGCGACGAGTTGGGCGACTGGCGCGCGGTCGTGCATTCGCCGCTGGGCGCCCGGGTGCATGCGCCGTGGGCGCTGGTGGTGGGCGCGCGGCTGCGCGAGCGCTACGGGATGGACGCGCAGGTGGTGCACGGCGACGACGGGATCGTGGTGCGGCTGCCGGACGTGGAGGAGGCCGGTGCCGCCGGGCGGTCGGGCGGCGGCCTGGTGGAGTCGCTGATGGTGGACCCGGAGGAGGTCGAGGACGCGGTTTCGGCGGAGCTGGGCTCCTCTGCGCTGTTCGCGGCCCGGTTCCGGGAGTGCGCGGCGCGCGCGCTGCTGCTGCCGCGGCGGCGTCCGGGGCGGCGCATGCCGTTGTGGCAGCAGCGGCAGCGTTCGGCGCAGCTGCTGTCGGTGGCGGGCAGGTTCGGGTCGTTTCCGATCGTGTTGGAGGCGGCGCGGGAGTGTCTGCGCGACGTGTTCGACGTGGATTCGCTCGCGTCGCTGATGGCCGATGTGCGTGCGCGGCGGGTCCGGGTGGTCGAGGTCGAGACGCAGAGGGCGTCGCCGTTCGCGCAGTCGCTGCTGATGGGATACACGGCGGCGTTCCTGTACGAGGGCGACGCCCCCGCGGCGGAGTTGCGTGCGCAGGCGCTGACGCTGGACTCGGGGCTGCTGGCGGACCTGCTGGGCCAGGCGGATCTGCGGGAGCTGCTCGACGGGCAGGCGGTGGCCGAGTACGAGGCGTGGTTGCAGCGCCTTGCGCCGGAGCGGCGGGTGGATCCGGCGTGGGGGCGCGAGGGTGCAGCGGACCTCCTGCGGGAGCTGGGGCCGCTGAGCGCCGAGGAGGCGGAGGAGCGCGGCGCCGGCGCGGAGTCGCTGGCGGAGCTGGAGCGTGCGGGGCGCGCTGTTCCGGTTCGTGTGGGCGGTGAGCCGCGGTGGGCGGCGGTGGAGGACGCCGCGCGGCTGCGCGACGGCGCGGGTGTGCGGCTGCCGGAGTGGCTGTCGGAGGCCTCCGGCACCTCGGACGGGGCGTTCGCGGGTGCGGCCGAGGCGTTCGCGGCTCCGGTGGCCGATCCGCTGGGCGACCTGGTGTCGCGGTTCGCGCGCACGCACGGGCCGTTCACGGCTCAGGGGGTGGCCGATCGGTTCGGTGTCGAACGCGAGGCGGCGTTGGAGGTACTGCACCGGCTCGCGGTCGCCGGGCGTGTGGTCGAGGGCGAGTTCCGGCCGGGCGGCCGGGGGACGGAGTGGTGCGAGACGGATGTGCTGCGTGCGTTGCGGCGGCGCTCGGTCGCGCGGCTGCGGCGCGAGGTGGAGCCGGTGCCGCAGCGGGCGCTGGGCCGGTTCGTCCCGGCGTGGCAGCGCGTGGGGCCGGGCCGGCGGTCGGGGGGCGCCGACGGCGTGTTCGCGGCGGTGGAGTCGTTGCGGGGGGCGCCGGTGCCGGCGTCGGCGCTGGAGTCCCTGGTGCTGCCGGCGCGGGTCGAGGGGTATGCGCCGGCGCTGCTGGACGAGCTGACCCATGCCGGCGAGGTGCTGTGGGCGGGCGCGGGGCCGCTGGCGGGCAACGACGGGTGGGTGTGCCTGGTCCCGGCCGACGAGGCGGAGCTGCTGCTGCCGGAGCCGGCGCCGGAGGAGTCCGGGGCGTCGCGGGCGCGGGCGGGTGTGCTGGCGGCGCTGCGTGCGGGCGGCGCGCTGTTCTTCCGGGACGTGGCCGACCGGGTGGTGCGCGCCGAGGGCGCGGCGGCGGTCTCGGATGCGGCGGTGGTGGCGGCGCTGTGGGACCTGGTGTGGTCGGGGCTGGTCGGCAACGACTCGCTGTCGGCGCTGCGCGCGCTGCTCGGGTCCGGGTCCACGGCGCATCGGAGCCGGTCGCGGCGGCCGGTGATGCCGAGCCGGACGGGCCCGCCCACGGCGGCGGGGCGGTGGTGGCTGCTGCCGGAGCGCGAGGCCGATGCCACGCGGCGGCTGGCGGCGGGCACCTCGGCGCTGCTGGACCGCTACGGGGTCGTCACGCGCGGCTCGGTGGTGGCCGAGCAGGTGCGGCGGGGCGACCGCCGTTCGGGCGGGCGCGGCGCGGGCGGCTTCAGCGCGGTGTATCCGGTGCTGCGGGGGTTCGAGGACGCGGGGCGCGCGCGGCGGGGGTACTTCGTCGACGGGTTGGGGGCGGCACAGTTCGCGCTTCCCGGCGCCGTGGACCGGCTGCGTTCGCTCGGCGGCCAGGAGGCTCCGGCGGGTGCGCGGGACGGCGGCGACCCGCTCGTCCTGGCGGCGGCCGATCCGGCCAACGTCTACGGCGCGGCTCTGCCGTGGCCGCCGGTGGCGGAGTCGGCGGGGCGCCCGGGGCGGAAGGCGGGTGCGCTGGTGGTTCTGGACGGCGGCGCGCCGACGCTGTACCTGGAGCGCGGGGGCCGCTCGGCGCTGACGTTCGGCTCGGGTGCCGCGGAGTTGGAGCGTGCGGCGCGTGCGCTGGCCGAGCTGGTGCACGGCGGCCGGGTCGCGTCGGTGTCGGTGCAGCGCTGCGACGGCGGCGAGGTGTTCGGGACGCCGTTGGAGACCGCTCTGCTGGGGGCGGGCTTCCACGCCACCCCGAAGGCGCTGCGGCTGCGGCGGTGAACAGGGGGTGGATTCAGGAACCGCCGCGGCAGGCGGTGGTCACGATCCCGTGGAGTGCTTCGAACGCTTGCACTTGCTGCATATGGGATTGCTCATCGGATCGGCCGTACCGCAGTAGTTGCAGTAGCACTCGTCGGCGTGGTGCCGTCCCAGCAGGATGTCCTCGTAGAGGACCCATTCCACGCGCAGCTCCATCCGCGAGTTGAACCGCTTGGGGAGCGGCCGCCCGCAGCTCCAGCAGTCGGCGATGAAGTCCCGGTCGGCATTGACCGTCGCCTGGCAGTTAGGGCAGTAGGCGAACCAGAGCAGGGCGTGGCCGTCGTCTCCGGCCGGCACCGCGACCCGCACGCCGTGGAGCGCTCGGCCTCGTTCGACGTTGTCCATGGCCCCAAAGCGTGCACTTCACGCTGTCCGGCCACGGTGCGGTCACCGATCCGTTGCATCCGGTGCGCTCGGAGGGAGCGGTCGGGGTCCGGGGCGGTCGGGCCGCCCCGGACCGGCGGCGGTGCGGTGGCGGCCTCCCCGCGTGTCATTCCACGGTGGAGTCGAAGACGTCCTCGCGGGCGTGCTGGAGGGCGGACAGGAGTGCGCCGCGCAGGACGGGCGCCTCGACGCGGCCGACGCTGACCTGGGGTGCGTTGGGTCCGATGCGGGCGGCGGCGTCGGCGACACGGCGGGCGAGGACGTCTCCGCCGCTCTGGGCGACCTCGCCGCCGAGCACGACGAGTCCGGGGTCGAGGACGACGCACACGGCCGCGACGCCGCGGGCGATGCGTTCGGCGAGCTCGTCGAGGAGGCCTTCGCCGGGCGGGCCGGCTTCGGCGGCGGCGGTGAGGACGTCGCCGACGGTCCTGCCGGCGAATCCGTGGGACTCCCCGAGTGCGAGGATCTCCTGGGCGCCGACGAGGGCCTGGAAGCCGTGGGCGATGGTGGGCCGCTCCGCGGTGCGGCGCATGGACTGGTAGCCGCCGGGCAGGCCGACGTCGCCGGGCAGCGGGGCACCGGGGACGGGCAGGTAGCCGATCTCGCCGGCGCCGCCGGTGGTGCCCCAGTGGACGCGGTCGTCGAGCATGATCGCCATGCCGACGCCGCCGCCTCCGCCCAGCCAGATGAGGACGAAGTCGGAGACGTCCTCGCCCGCGCCTTCGGCGTGTTCGGCGAGGGCGGCGAGGTTGACGTCGTTCTCGATTCGGACGACGGGCCCGAGGTCGGTGCGCAGCGCCTGGAAGGCGTCTTCGAGCCAGGTGTGCAGGTCGAAGGAGAAGCGTACGGCTCCCGTGCGGGGGTCGACGACGCCGGGGGTGCCGATGGTGCAGGCGCTGAGCCGGTCCGGGGGGACCTCGCAGGTCTGCAGAAGCCGTTTGACGGCGCGGTTGACCTGGGCGACGGGGTCCGGGGTGTCGCCGGGGTCGAGTGTGAACTCGCCGGTGATCTGGCCGGTGATGTCGGCGAGGGCTCCGGTCACCTCGCCCGCGCGGATGTCCAGCGCCAAGGCGTAGGCGCTGGAGGGCACGACGGCGTAGAGGGCGGCGTTGGGTCCGCGGCCGCCGGCCTGGCTGCCGACGACGTGCACGAGCCGGCGCTCTTCGAGGCGGGCGAGCAGCTGGGAGGCGGTCACCTTGGACAGGCCGGTCTCCTGGCCGAGTTGGGTGCGGGTCAGCGGCCCCGACGCCAGCAGGAGCTCCAGGGCCGCCCGGTCGTTGAGCTGGCGCAGCAGGCGCGGAGTCCCCGGACGTCGAGACATAACCGTGACACTCCGTTCTCTATCCATTAGGAAAGTTTCTTGTTAGTTTAGCGGCCAATCAGCGGAGGCGCCCACCCGGCGCCGTTCGCCTCACCCCTGCCGGGCCCGGCGGTGGGCAGGGCGGTTCTTCCGAACGCACACCCGCTATCCCAGCACACTCGAACCGACGACGAAGCCCGCATCGCGCTTGCAGCCGAGCCAGAGGTGGCCGGGGGCGTCCTCTCGACGCAACGTCGCGCGCGGCAACGCGTGAAGGGAGAGACCAGCATGAGATCCCTGAAGACCGCAGCCTTTTCGACAGCGGTGCTCCTGGCCGCGACCGCCTGCGGCGGAGGCGGCTCCGAGGACGGCGCATCCGAGGCTCCCGACAGCCTGACCGTGTGGGTCATGGGCACGGCCCAGAAGCCCATCGAGAAGTACTTCGACACCGTGGAGCAGCGCTACCAGAAGGACCACCCCGGCACCAAGGTCGAGGTGGAGTTCATCCCCTGGCCCGACGCCCAGCAGTCCATCAACAACGCGCTGGCCGGCGGCGACGCCCCCGACGTGCTGGAGGTCGGCAACGACCAGGTGGCCAACTGGGCCTCCCAGGGCGCGATCATGGACATCACCTCCCGCACGGAGTCCTGGGGCGCGGTGGCCGACATGGACCAGGCGGCCGTCGAGTACGGCACCTACGACGGCTCCCAGTACGGCATCCCCTGGTTCTCCGGGGTGCGCACGCTCTACTACCGCGCCGACTGGCTGAAGGACATCGGCATGGAGCCGCCCCAGACCTGGGACGAGCTGGTCGAGGTCGCCAAGGCGATCGAGAAGGAGAAGGACGTGTCGGGCTTCGCGGCCCCGACCGACTTCACCAACGGCATCGCCAGCTTCATCTGGAGCAACGGCGGCGAGATCGCCGTCCAGCAGGACGGCAAGTGGCAGGGGCGGCTGACCTCCGCTGAGACCCAGGAGGCCATCGAGTTCTACGCCGGGCTGACCTCCGAGGAGAAGATCTCCCCGCAGTCCTACGTCGGCGAGAACGAACTGGTGCCGCTGGCCGACATGGCCAACGGCGAGGTCGGCATGTACATCGACGGCGGCTGGGCGCTGACCTCCATGGAGGAGCAGGCCGAGGACCCGTCGGTGCTGGAGAGCATCGAGGCCGCGCCCATCCCCGGAGCCGACGGCACCGCGCCCGCCTTCGCCGGCGGCTCGGCGCTGACGCTGTTCTCCACCACCGAGCACCCCGACGCGGCCTGGGACCTGCTCACGGTCATGGGCGACAAGAAGGGCGGACAGGGCTACGCCGACGCGGCGGGCTACTTCCCGGCCTACCCCGCGATGCTCGACGACGAGGCCTACCAGTCCGACCCCGTCACCGCGGCCGCCGCCGAGCAGATGAGGAACACCCAGTTCTTCCCGACGACGCCGAACTGGAACTCCGCCGACCAGGACGGCAAGATCCTGCCCGGCGCCGTGCTGGACATCGTCAAGGGCAAGGACCCCGACACCGTCCTGGAACAGGCGAACAAGGAGCTGACCGAGACGCTGAACAAGCCGGTCGCCTGAGTCCCCAGCCCTCGCGGTGATCGCCGGGGCGGCGGTGCCCTCTCCTCCCGCCGCCCCGGACCCGACCTGATTGCGAAGTCCCCATGGCACAGACCGCCGAAGCGGTGCGGGAGCAGACCCCGCCGGAGCCGCCGCCCGCCGGGCCCGGCGGCCCCGGTCCGGGGCGCCGCCGCCGCTTGGTCCCCACGCCCTACCTGCTGATCGCCCCCGCACTCGTCATCCTGGCGCTGGTGCTGGTGTGGCCGGTGGTGCAGATGGTGTGGAACTCCCTGCACTCCTATACGATCCGCCATCTGCTGCCCAACGCGCCCGCGCCGGAGTGGAACGACTTCGCGCACTACCGCCGGCTGCTCAGCGACCCCGAGTTCTGGACCATCCTGCGCAACACCGTGGTCGTGTGCGTGCTGATGGTGGGCGTGACCATGGTGCTGGGCACCCTGGTGGGCATCCTGCTGCACCGGCTGCCGCGCTGGTTCTCGGTGGCGGTCTCCGTGGGGATGATGCTGGCCTGGGCCACCCCCGCGATCAGCGCCTCGCTGGTCTTCCGCTGGCTGTTCCTGCCCGAGCGGGGCCTGGTCAACGTGGCGCTGGACCGGCTGCCGGACTGGCTCGTGGGCGGCGGCTGGCTGAACTACAACTGGTTCCTGGAGCCGGTGTCGCTGTTCAGCGTGCTGATCACGGTGATCGTCTGGCAGTCGTTCCCGTTCATCGCCGTCTCGGTGCTGGCCGGCCTGAAGAGCATCCCGCACGAGCTCTACGAGGCCGCCCGGGTCGACGGCGCCGGCGGCTGGCGCTCGTTCTGGAACGTCACCTTCCCGATGCTGCGCCCGCTGTTCGCGCTGCTGCTGGTGCTGCAGATCATCTGGGACCTGCGGGTGTTCACCCAGCTCTACATCCTGGCCAACAGCTTCCAGAACAAGTCGGTCTACCTGCTCTCGTACTACATCTACCAGCAGGGGTTCTCGGCCAGCCCGGCCAACTACGGCATGGGCTCGGCGATCGCGGTGGTGATGACCGTGATGATCCTGGCCGTCACTGCCTACTACCTGCGCATCATGATCCGCCAGGGGGAGACCCGATGACCGCGACAACCGGGGCGCGCCCAGCGCCCGCCGCCCCGCGCCGCCGGCGCCGCGCCCCCGCCGGGGTGCTGGTGCGCAGGGCCGGCCTGTACGCCGCCGGCGCCGCCGTGTTCCTGTTCTCGGTATTCCCCGTCTACTGGATGGTGGCCACCGCGTTCAAGCCGGTCGGCGAGATCTTCTCCAAGAACACCCGGCTGTTCCCGGAAACGCTGACGCTGGAGCACTTCGACCGGGTGATCAACGGCCAGCTCATCCCCGGCGTGCGCTTCTGGGAGTTCCTCGCCAACAGCCTGATGGTGACGCTGGGCTCGGTCGCGGCGGGCGCCGTGCTGTCGCTGCTGGCGGCGGTCGCGGTGGCCCGGTTCCGCTTCCGGATGCGCGGGGCCTTCATCATCCTGCTGATGGTCATCCAGATGGTGCCCGCCGAGGCGCTGATCATCTCGATCTTCATCAATTTCCGGCGCTTCCAGGACGCCACCGGCCTGCAGATGCTGGGCAACCTGTCGGGCATCCTCGTGGTCTACACGGCGGTGTCGCTGCCCATCACGATCATGATGCTGCGCGGCTTCGTGGCGGCGGTGCCCAAGGAGCTGGAGGAGGCCGCCGCCATCGACGGCGCCGGACCCTGGACGGTGTTCTGGCGGATCCTCATGCCGCTGGTCGCCCCCGGCCTGGTGGCCGCCAGCATCTTCGCCTTCATCACGGCCTGGAACGAGTTCATCGTCGCGCTGACCTTCCTGGGCCGCAGCACGGAGGAGTACACGCTACCGCTGTCGCTGTCCTACTACTTCGGCCGGTTCGGCACGGAGTGGGGCTCGATCATGGCCGCCTCCACGCTGCTGACCCTGCCCGTGATGGCGTTCTTCCTGTTCGTCCAGCGCCGCATGGTGTCGGGCCTGACCATGGGCGCGGTCAAGGGCTGAGGGCCCTCCACCCGCCCGCCCCGTCCCGGGCCGGTGCCGCACCCGCCCCGGCGCGGCACCGGCCGCCGCCGCGCGCCCGCACCACCGCCCTTTCCTCGTGAACGGAGTCCCCATGCCCGCTGATCCGCGCCTGGACCGCCTCGCCAACGCCACCCTGCTGGTGCCGTTCGAGTCCTACGACGCCCCGACGTGGGTACTCGACGGGCTCGCGGGCGGCATGGCCGGCGTCTGCCTGTTCCACAACAACATCGCCGACACCGAGCAGGTGGCGCGGTTGAACGCGCAGCTGGGCGAGGCCGCCGAAGCGCCGCTGATCTCGCTGGACGAGGAGGGCGGCGACGTGACCCGGATCGGTCAGAGGCGGGGCAGCGGCTACCCCGGCAACGCCGCGCTCGGCGCGGTCGACGACGCCGACCTGACGCGGGCGGTGCACCGCTCGCTGGGGGCGCAGCTGCGCCGGCTGGGCTTCACCATGGACCTGGCGCCCTCGGCCGACGTCAACACGGAGGCGGAGAACCCGGGCATCGGCACGCGCTCCTTCGGCGCCGACGCCGCGCTGGTCTCCCGCCACACCGCGGCCGCGGTGTCCGGACTGCAGGAGGGCGGCGTGGCGGCCTGCGCCAAGCACTTCCCCGGCCACGGCGCCACCCGGCAGGACTCCCACCTGGAGCTGCCGGTCGTGGGCGCCGACCGCGAGCTGCTGTTCGAGCGGGAGCTGAAGCCCTTCCAGGCGGCCATCGAGGCGGGCGTGCGCAGTATCCTCACCGCCCACATCCGCCTGCCCGAGCTGGGGCTGAGCGGCCCGGCGACGCTGGCGCCCAGCGTCGTGAGCGGGCTGCTGCGCACCGAGCTCGGGTTCGACGGCGCGATCGTCACCGACGCGATCGAGATGGAGGGGGTCAGCGCCCGCATCGGCATCCCCGAAGCGGCGGTGCAGGCGCTGATCGCCGGATGCGACCTGCTGTGCCTGGGCCGGTTCGTCTACGCCGACGGAGTGGCCGCCGTCCGCAGAGCCATCACCGAGGCGGTCGCCGAGGGGCGCCTGAGCGCGGAGCGCCTGGAGGAGGCGGCCTGGCGCACGTCGCAGTTGCGGGCCTGGACGGCCGACCGGCCGACGGCCGAGGTGGCCGAGCACATCGGGCTGGACTCGGCGCGGCGGGCGGTGCGGGTCGAGGGCGAGCTGGGCTCGCTGCGCGACCCGGTGGTGGTCGAGATCGACGCGCCGCCGGGCATCGCGGTGGGCGAGGTCCCGTGGGGGCTGTCACCGTGGTTTCCCGGGACCCGGCGGCTGGACGCCGCCGCGGCGGACGCGGCCGAGGTGCTGGAGGCGGCCCGCTCCCGTGACCTGGTGGTGGTCGTGCGCGACGCGCACCGCTATCCCGACACACGGCAGTTCGTCGACGAGCTGTGCCGGCTGCGCCCGGAGCTGGTGGTGGTCGAGATGGGCCTGCCGGCGTGGCGCCCGCGGTGCCGGGCGCACATCAGCACCTACGGCGCGGCGCGGGTCAACGGCCAGAGCGCGGCCGAACTTCTGGGGGCGCCCGCGGGCGCGTCGGTAGGGTGAGAAGGGCGGGGGCGCTCGGCGCCGCCCGCCGGCCGGGCGCCGCCGAGCGCGCTTCGCCGCAGACTCGCGCCTAGGAGAACCACTGATGCAGCTCACCGCCGCTTCCCCGCCACTCCGCGGCCCCGCTGGCGCGCCGAACCCCGCTCCCGCGGCATAATCGCAGCATGCGCCTTTCTGCCCGGGTCGACTACGCATTGCGTGCCGCGGCCGAGCTCGCCGCCGCCAGTGGCGGCCCGGTGACGGCCGAACAGCTGGCGCGTGCCCAGGCCATCCCCGGAAAGTTCTTGGAGAACATCCTGACCCAGCTGCGCCGTGCAGGGCTCGTGCGCAGCCAGCGGGGCCCGGTCGGCGGCTACTGGCTGGCCCGGTCCCCCGCCGACATCTCGCTGGCCGACGTGATCCGCGCGGTCGACGGCCCTCTGGCCAACGTCCGCGGCGAGCGCCCCGAGCACGTCGACTACGACGGTGCGGCGCGCAGCCTCCAGCAGGTGTGGATCGCGCTGCGGGCCAGCGAGCGCTCGATCCTGGAGAGCGTGACGCTGGAGGACGTCTCGACCGGCAGGCTGCCGCCGACGGTGCGCACCCTGTCGGAGGACCCAAGTCGGAGGCCAAGCGGTCTTAGGAAGACAAAACAGGCAGTCAACTCCTTGGCTCACAGAACGACATGGCTACGATCCGACTTCGCCGCTTCCTCGCCGCAGCGTCAGCGCATGGCCTCGAACATCCAGTGCTGCTGTTCGAGCTCCTCGGACGCGGCGATGAGCTGGTCCTGGCTGACCGGGTCGGCCTCGGCGGTGGCGTCGACGCGCTCGCGGAACCGCGCCACGAGGCCGTTGAGGACGTCGGTGATCAGCGCGATCACCTTGTCGTCCTGCAGATAGCCCGGATCGGCCTGGGGAACCTTGGAGTCGCCGGCGACCTTGGAGGACCGGCCGTCGGGATTGACGCCGATCGCGACGGCGCGCTCGGCCAGCACGTCGGTGTGCTTGCGCGCCACGTCGACGAGCTCGTCGAGCTGGAGGTGGACCGAGCGGAAGGAGCGGCCGGTCACGTTCCAGTGGCACTGCTTGGCCGTCAGCGAGAGGTCGATGAGGTCCACGACCGCGGTTTGCAGCGCCTCGCCGGTGGTCTTGCGGGCGCCGTCGTCCAACGGTCCGTGAATCTTGGTCATGGCGATCATCCCCCGAAGTGGCGTTCGTTGCCTCCACGGACGCTGCTGCCCTGGGCGCAGGGAGCGGAAACCCGGGTGGGGCCACCGGCGACGGATACACGGAAGGCGCCGACCGCGGGTTCGCGGTCGGCGCCTTCGCCGTCTGCTCGCCGTGGGGCCACGGCTGCGGGTTCGGGGTCAGGCGGGCTCAGACGCCCACCATGTCGACGACATCGGGAACACGGTCGGGCACCGAGTCGATGCCGAGGTGGTCGTGGGAGGGGACGGAGTCGGCCGGGACCGATCCGCTGAGGAGCGCGGCCTCCTGCAGCTCGGCGAGAGCGAGCTGGTCGGCGACCTCGCGCAGCACCTGGGAGAGCGGCACGCCCAGGGCCCCGCAGATCGAGGAGAGCAGTTCGGAGGAGGCCTCCTTCTGCCCGCGCTCGACTTCGGAGAGATACCCCAATGACACTCGAGCATCGGCCGACACCTCGCGGAGGGTGCGGCTCTGTCGCTGCCTTAGCCGCCGTAGCACGTCACCAGTCAGGTGACGAAGCAGGACCATCATTCGCGCTCCCTCCCACCGGTAGCGACCTTCATGGAGAACACCGTACCTGCCTCTGGCCCGATCGTCGCACCTCACGGCTTCCTGTTCGCTGCAGGGATAACACGATCTTGGTGACGGTTTGTTCCCTGGAACGGCGCCTTGGAACTGCATGGAGGCCGTTATCTGCCCGTGATGGCCGCCACTTCGGCGCCCAGCAGAAGAAGTGCCTGTTCAGTGGTCCCGGTGCGCACGGCGGCGCGGTCGCCGGTGAGGGAGAACTCGCTCACACGGCAGTGGCCGCCCGGGCCGCAGACGGCGGCGTAGACGGTTCCGGGGGCATGGCCGTCCTGGGGGTCGGGCCCGGCCACACCGGTGACGGCGAGGCCGAAGTCGGCCGAGAGCCGGTCGCGTGCCCCCTCGGCCATGGCGCGCGCGACGCCGGGGTCGACGGCGCCCCGGTCGCGCAGCAGGTCGCGGGGGACCCCGAGCATGCCGGCCTTGAGGTCGGTCGCATAGGCCACAACCCCTCCCCGGTAGACCGCCGAGGCGCCGGCGACGCCGGTCAGCGCCGCCCCGATCAGCCCGCCGGTCAGCGACTCGGCGGTGGCCAGGGTCGCGCCGGCCGCCTCAAGCGCGCGCAGCGCCGCCGCGGCGGGCTCGGCACCCGGCAGCGCGGGGCGCGGCGCGGGGCCGCCGGCGCTCATCCGCCGGCCGCGCCGGAGGAGCGGCCGCGCAGCCGCACCGCCTGGACGACGTAGTCGCCGCCGGTCCACAGGGTCACCGCCAGGGCGGCGCCCATGGCCACGTGCGCGAGGAAGGTCAGCGGCTCGGGCAGCGGGAACAGGTAGATCGAGATCGCGACGACCTGCAGCACGGTCTTGAGCTTGCCGCCGCGGCTGGCCGGGATCACCCCGTAGCGGATGACGGCGAAGCGCAGCAGGGTTATGCCGAGCTCGCGCACCAGGATGGCCGCGGTGACCCACCACCACAGTTCGCCGAGCATGGACAGCACGATCAGCGCGGCGCCGGTCAGCGCCTTGTCGGCGATGGGGTCGGCGACCTTGCCGAAGTCGGTGACCAGGTTGCGCCGCCGGGCGAGCTCGCCGTCGACGCGGTCGGTCACGGCGGCCACGACGAACACCGCGAAGGCGGCGAACCGCCAGGCGGGGTGGTCCAGGAACATGAAGGCGACGAACACCGGGACCATCACCAGCCGGCTGGCGGTGAGGATGTTGGCGATGTTCCACAGCGGCACGTGGCCGGGTGCGGATTCGTGGGTGCTCATCGCGGTGCCGACCCCTGCGTGGCGGAGGCCTCGGCGACCAGGTCGGCGCCCATGGCCTCGGTGACGGTGGCGGTGACGACGTCGCCCGGCGACAGGCCGGCCGCGTGCACGACGGTGCTGCCGTCGACCTCGGGGGCCTGGTGGGCGGCGCGGCCCTCGTAGACGCCGTCGTCCAGCTCGGCTTCGACGAGGACCTCGACGGTGGAGCCCACACGCTCCTCGGACCGTTGCGCCATGAGTTCCTCCGCTAGCCGGTTGAGCCGGTCGACCCGCTCGGCGACGTCCTCGTCGGGGAGCTTGCCGTCGAGTCCGGCGGCCTCGGTGCCGTCCTCGTCGGAGTAGCCGAAGACGCCGACGGCGTCCATCCGCGCCTCCTGCAGGAAGGCGGTGAGCTCGGCGAGGTCGTCCTCGGTCTCGCCGGGGAACCCGACGATGAAGTTGGAGCGCACCCCGGCCTCGGGCGCGCGTTCGCGTACGGTGGCCAGCAGCTCCAGGAACCGCTCGCGCGAGCCGAAGCGGCGCATCCGGCGCAGCAGCGGCCCGCTCGCGTGCTGGAAGGACAGGTCGAAGTAGGGGACCACGCCGGGGGTCGAGGTCAGCATCTCGACCAGCCCGGGCCGCATCTCGGCCGGCTGGAGGTAGCTGACGCGCACCCGCTCGATGCCCTCGACTGCGGCGAGCCGGGGCAGCAGGGTCTCCAGTGCGCGCAGGTCGCCCAGGTCCTTGCCGTAGGAGGTGGAGTTCTCGCTGACCAGGAACAGCTCGCGGACGCCCTGCCCGGCCAGCCATTCGGCCTCGCGCACGACGTCGTCGGGCCGGCGGGAGATGTAGGCGCCGCGGAAGGCGGGGATCGCGCAGAAGGTGCAGCGGCGGTCGCAGCCCGAGGCGATCTTGAGGTTGGCGACCGGTCCCCCGGTCAGCCGGCGGCGGGGAATGCGCGGGCCCGAGGCCGGCGCCACCCCCTCGGGCAGCGGCTCGGCCGGGTCGAAGGGGGCGTGGCCGGGCACGTGCGCCTGGCGGCCCTCGGGCCGCTCGACCGGGGAGATCGGCAGCAGGGTGCGGCGGTCGCGGGGCTCGTGGGGCGTGAGGCTGCGGCCGGCGAGGACGTCGTCGAGGCGCTCGGAGATGTCGGCGTAGTCGTCGAAGCCGATGACCTGCGCCTCGGGCAGCTCCGCGGCGAGCTCGGAGCCGTAGCGCTCGGCCATGCACCCGGCGGCGACCACCTTGGCGCCGTCCTCGGCCGAGGAGAGCAGGGCGTCGATGGAGTCCTGCTTGGCCGCGTCGATGAACCCGCAGGTGTTCACGACGACGACGTCGGCCTTCTCACCGCCGTCGGATCCGACGAGGTCCCAGCCCTGGGATTCGAGTCGTCCGGCGAGCTCTTCGGAGTCGACCTCGTTCCGGGCGCAGCCGAGGGTGACGAGCGAGACTTTGCGGCGCGATGACATGGCTTCCAACATTAGGGGAGCGGATCGTGGGCGGCGGGACTCCCCGCCTCTACCAGGGTAGGTCCTCCCGGCCGGTGTTCGCCCGCCGGGAGGACCCCTCCCCGCACCGTCCGTCCGCCGCGCCGCCGCGCGCACGGGCGTGTCCGGTGGGTCGCTGTCCCGCTGCGCGGCGCCCCGGCACTACCGGCACAAGCTCCCGCCGCGATCTTCCAAGCCGACGGGGGACCCGCCTTCGCCTCCCTCCCCGGCCGTTCGAGCGCGGCACCGGTCCGGTCCCCATCGCAGCGCCCGCGCCCGAACAACGGCCTTCGCGCCGCGGGCGCGGCGCACCGGAGTGCACGGCGCGCAACGAGCGGACCCGTCGAAAACGCGCTAGTGCAGATCGGTGGCCGAGAAGGTGAAACGGCCGATCCGGGCGGAGGAATCGGGCCTGCCGATGTGCTCGTCGTTGACGGTGATGCGCACCGCCGAGGCCTTGCCCACGTGCAGCCGCAGTTCGTCGGGGTCGGTCCAGCCGCGCACGTCGTCCTTGTCCAGGACCCCGGTGTAGAGGTTGTCGCCCTGGGCGTCGGTGACGCGCAGCCACACCCGATCGAGGGCGCTGACGGTGAGGCGGACCTCCTCGGCCTTGCGCTCGCTGGTGGTCACACTGCTCATGCCGGTGCCGTAGCCGGCCGAGCGGTCACCGCCGTCCCCGGCCTCGCGGGTGCCCCGGGGACTCTGGCCGCCCCGGGACTGCAGGCCTTCCCGCGCCTGCCGGGAATTCCGGGGCTTTTGGGCGTCCTGCAGCCGCTGGGCCTCCGGGGGCCGCTGGGGCTGCCGGGACTGCTGCTGCGGTGAGGGCTCGGGTGCCGGGACGGCGTCGGCCGGGCGCTCCTCGCGCTGGACGAGGCCGCCGGCCGTCTGCCCGGAACCGCCGTCCGGCCAGGAGCCCAGGGCGGCGCCCACCGCCGCTCCGGCGATCGCGACGACCACCACCAGCGGCCAGGAGCGGCGCGCCGCGGCGAGGGTCGCCGACAGCAGTGACGGCTTGCGCTTGCGGCGCGGCTCGGGGACGGCGCCCTCGGCCGCGGCAGCGGTTTCCGCCCCTTCGGCATCGGCGCCATTGCCGCGCCCCTGCTCCGCGCCGCCGGACCCGCTGTGGCGGCCCCGGGGCACGGCTCCTGCTCCTGCGCCCGCCGCGCCGGCGGCACTCCTACCGCCGCGGCGCCTGCGGCCCAACCGGCGCGATCCCTCACCGGTGCGTTCGCCGGACCCGCCACTGCCGCCGCCCCGAGGCGCCGCTGAGGCGCCCCCCTGAGGAGCGCCGGAGGCGCTGTGGGCGGTCCGCGGGGCCGGCACGGTCGGCAGCGGCTCCGAGTCCTCCGAGCGGGCGGTGCCGGCCCGCTGAGCGCCGCTGCCGGCGCCCTCCCGTGTCCGCTCGGGCGCGTCGGCGCCGCGGTCGTCCGCGGAGTCGTCGCCGCGGCCGGTCACCGGCCTGTCGGTGAACGCCGGGACGGTCCGCTCCTTGGCGTGCTCGCGGTCGTAGAGCTCGATCAGCTCCGCCGGGTCGATCCCCAGTTCGCGGCACAGGGCCCGGATGTGGCCGCGGGCGTAGAAGTCGCCGCCGCAGGCGCGGAAGTCGTCGTCTTCGATTCCGGTGAGCACCGGCCTCCGGATGCAGGTGCGGGTGCTCAGTTCGGCGAGGGTGTAGCCGGCGCTCTCGCGAGCCGCGGCGATGGTCCGGCCGATCGTGCTCATCTCCGCCCCTTCCCAGGGTGGGGGTACGGTCGCGGTGCCCGCACGACGGCGGCGCGCGACCCTCGGCCCCGCTCCGGTGCGCGGTCGCACGCGACTGCGCAACACCGCAGAGTAGGTCTTTCACCACTCTGCGTACCTTCTGCCGGAAAGGCACCCTGACACACCCCATGAAGCGGTTAAAACTAGGTCAATGCACCCGGGACGGGCGGCGGCGCGGGGAGTCGGGTCAGCCGGTTCCGCCGTCGCCGCGGACGACGGCCAGCACGCCCGGCAGGTCGTCCGGCGTGACCAGGACGTCCCGCGCCTTGGAGCCCTCGCTCGGGCCGACCACGTCGCGGCTCTCCATCAGGTCCATCAGGCGCCCGGCCTTGGCGAAGCCGACCCGCAGCTTGCGCTGGAGCATCGAGGTGGAGCCGAACTGGGTGGTGACCACCAGCTCGATGGCCTGCAGCAGCAGGTCGAGGTCGTCGCCGACCTCCTCGTCGATCTCCTTCTTCTTGGCCTCGGCGGCGCCCACGTCGTCGCGGTAGCTGGGCTCGGCCTGCTTCTTGCAGTGCTCGACGACCGCCCGGATCTCCTTCTCGGTGACCCAGGCGTTCTGCAGCCGGATGGGCTTGCCCGCACCCATGGGCAGAAACAGCGCGTCGCCCTTGCCGACGAGCTTCTCGGCGCCCGGCTGGTCCAGGATGACGCGGCTGTCGGAGAGGCTGGAGGTGGCGAAGGCCAGCCGGGACGGCACGTTGGCCTTGATCAGCCCGGTGACGACGTCGACGCTGGGGCGCTGGGTGGCGAGCACCAAGTGGATGCCCGCCGCGCGGGCGAGCTGGGTGATGCGCACGATCGCGTCCTCGACGTCGCGGGGGGCGACCATCATCAGGTCGGCCAGCTCGTCGACGATCACCACCAGGTAGGGGTAGGGCTCGTACTCGCGCTCGCTGCCGGGCGGCGCGGTGAGCTCGCCGGCGGAGACCGCGGCGTTGAAGTCGTCGATGTGGCGGTAGCCCGAGGCCGCGAGGTCGTCGTAGCGGCGGTCCATCTCGCCCACGACCCACTGCAGCGCGTCGGCCGCCTTCTTCGGGCTGGTGATGATCGGGGTGATCAGGTGCGGGATGCCCTCGTACATGGTCAGCTCGACCCGCTTGGGGTCGACCAGGATCAGCCGGACCTCGTCGGGGGTGGCCCGCATCATGATCGAGGTGATCAGCCCGTTGATGCAGGTGGACTTGCCGGCGCCGGTGGCTCCGGCGACCAGCACGTGCGGCATCTTCGCGAGGTTGGCCACCACGGTGGCGCCCTCGATGTCCTTGCCCAGGCCCACCAGCATCGGGTGCTCGTCGGATGTGGCCGGGGTCGAGCGCAGGATGTCGCCGAGGCTGACGATGTCCTTGTCGGAGTTGGGGATCTCCACGCCGATGGCCGACTTGCCGGGGATCGGCGACTGGATGCGCACGTCGGCGCTCTTGACGGCCAGGGAGATGTTCTTGGTCAGCGCGGTGACCTTCTCGACCTTCACGGCCGGGCCGAGCTCGATCTCGTAGCGGGTCACGGTGGGCCCGCGGGTGAAGCCGGTGATCTCGGCGTCGATGTTGAACTGCTCCATCACGCCGTTGAGCGCCTCGACCACCGTGTCGTTGGCCTTGGTGCGCGGCTTGGGCGGCGTGCCGGGCTTGAGCGTGGGCGGCGGCGGCAGCTCGTAGTCGCCGTCGACGACGCGCGGCGGGATGGACAGCTGCTCGGCGGCTTCGGGCGGCGGCGTGTGGTCGGGCACCGCGGCCTGCGCCTTCTTGTCCGTCGCGGACACGACCGGCGTGTCGTAGGGGCGCTCGTTGGCGCCGGCCACGCCCGCGCCGCCGTCCTCCGCCGTCTTGGCGACCGCCTCGTCCGCGCGCGGCCTGCGCTTGCGCTTGGGCCGTTCGGGCGCGCCCTCCGCCTCGGAGGGGGTGTCGAGGATGCCCATTCCGGCGTCGGGACCCCCCTCGCGCTCCATGAGTCCGCCGAAGAGGGCCCGCATGCGCTCGGGGATGCGGTGGACGGGGGTGGCGGTGACCACCAGCAGGCCGAAGAGCAGCAGCAGCCCGAGCAGAACCCCGGTCACCCAAGGGGTGATGAGCAGGCTGAGGGGACCGGAGGCGGCGAAGCCGATGATGCCGCCGGCGCGGCGCACCGCCTCGGGCCCGTCGGCGGGCCAGGGGATGCCGTGGCCGATGTGGATGAGCCCCAGCAGGCCCACCAGGAGTGCGGTGGAGCCGATGAACAGCCGGCCCACGTCGGTCTCGCCGGTGCCGGGGGTGCGCATCAGCCGCCAGGCGAAGGGCAGGAACAGCAGCGGCAGCACCGGCGAGAAGGTGCCGAAGGCGCCGACGACGACGGTACGGGTGGCCTCCGGCAGCGGACCCCGGGTGTCCCACCACACGGCGGCGGCGATGAGCAGGCCGAGCGCCAGCAGCACCAGGCCGAGCCCGTCGCGGCGGAGGTCGGGGTCGAGGTCGCGGGCGCTGCGCCCGGCGGCGCGTGCGAGTCCGCCGACGGTGTGCGCCATCAGCCGCCACACGAGCAGCAGGGCGCGGCCCGTCCACACGAACAGCAGCGCGACGGGGCCTTCGGCGGCGGCGGGCCTGCGCTTGGCCGCGGATGCGCGGGTGCGCTGCGCGGAGGCCCCCGGGGTCTTGCGCGCCGCCGCCTGCTTCCGCTTCTGTCCGGAGCCGCCGGTCGCGCCGCCCCGGGACGCTCCGCCGCCGGATCCTTGGGGGGTCTTGGGCGCACGGGTGGCCATGGTCGGCAGCCTACAGCGCGCCCGGCCCGCTCGTCGGCACCGCCCGCCCGGCGTGTCGCCCGGGCGGGCGCCTCTGACCAGCGGACCGGGCGGCGCCCGTGGGTTGCCTGCGGGTCAGATCTCCACGATCACCGGGACGATCATCGGCCGGCGGCGGTAGGTCTCGTTGACCCAGCGGCCGATCCCCCGCCGCACGAGCTGGCGCAGCTGGTGGGGGTCGGTTATGCCGTCGGAGGCGGCCTTCTCCAGCGAGTCCTGCACCTTGGGGATGACCTCGTCGTAGGCCTCGACGCCGATGCCCGCCCCGCGGGTGTGGATCTCGGGCTCGCCGACGATCTTGCCGGAGGTGGAGTCGACGGCCACGATGACCGAGATGAACCCCTCCTCGCCGAGGATGCGCCGGTCCTTGAGCGCGGACTCGGTGACGTCGCCCACCGACGCGCCGTCGACGTAGACGTAGCCGGCCTGGACCTTGCCGGTGATGCGCGCCCGCCCCTTGTGCAGGTCGACGACCACGCCGTCCTCGGCAAGGCAGATGCGGTCCTCGTCGAGCCCGGCGAGGGCGGCCACGCGGGCGTGGGCGCGCATGTGCCGCCATTCTCCGTGCACCGGCATGAAGTTGCGCGGCCGCACCATGTTGTGCACGTACAGCAGCTCGCCGGCGGGGGCGTGGCCGGAGACGTGCACCAGCGCGTTGCCCTTGTGCACCACCTTGGCGCCCCAGCGCGTCAGGCCGTTGATGACGCGGTTGACCGAGTTCTCGTTGCCCGGGATGAGCGAGGACGCCAGCAGGACCGTGTCGCCCTGCTCGATGCGGATCTGGTGGTCGCGGTTGGCCATGCGGGTCAGCGCCGACATCGGCTCGCCCTGGGACCCGGTGGAGACCAGCACGGCCTCGTCGGGGCGCAGGTCGTCGAGCTGCTTGACGTCGACCAGCAGGTCGGCGGGCACGGTCAGGTAGCCCAGGTCGCGCGCGATGTTCATGTTGCGCACCATCGAGCGGCCGACGAAGGCGACCTTGCGGCCGTGGGCCTTGGCCGAGTCGAGCACCTGCTGGACGCGGTGCACGTGGGAGGCGAAGCAGGCGACGATGATGCGCTGGTCGGCCTGGTCGAAGACGCTGTCGATCACCGGCGAGATGTCGCGCTCGCTGGTGACGAACCCGGGTACCTCGGCGTTGGTGGAGTCGGCCATCAGCAGGTCGACGCCCTCGCTGCCCAGCCGGGCGAACCCGGCGAGGTCGGTCAGCCGCCCGTCGAGGGGCAGCTGGTCCATCTTGAAGTCGCCGGTGTGCAGCAGGGTGCCGGCCTCGGTGCGCACGGCCACCGCGAGCGCGTCCGGGATGGAGTGGTTGACCGCGAGGAACTCCAGGTCGAAGGGGCCGAAGGAGCGACGGTCGTCCTCGGCTACCTGGACGGTCTCGGGCTTGATGCGGTGCTCGCCGAGCTTGGCCGAGAGCAGCGCCAGCGTCAGCCGCGACCCCACCAGCGGGATGTCGGGGCGCTCGCGCAGCAGGAACGGCACAGCCCCGATGTGGTCCTCGTGGCCGTGCGTGAGCACGAGGGCCTCAACGTCGTCGAGCCGGTCCCGGATGTAGTCGAAGTCGGGCAGGATGAGGTCGACTCCGGGCTGCTCCTCCTCGGGGAACAGCACGCCGCAGTCGACGATCAGCAGCTTGCCCCGGTACTCGAAGACCGCCATGTTGCGGCCGATCTCGCCCAGGCCGCCGAGTGCCACGACGCGCAGCGCGTCGGGGCTCAGCGGGGGCGGCGGGCCGAGCTCGGGGTGGGGATGACTCATGCGGATCCTTCCGTCAGCCGTTCGACCCCTACGACGCTGGCCGGCACCGCCTGGTGGGGGGCCAGACCGATCGGTCCCTTGACACCGGCCGCGGCGAGGTCTTCGCGCAGCAGGGCCTGAAGCTCGGGCGAGGCGTCGGCCAGCGGAGTGCGGACCGGCCCGCCGGGGAGGCCGAACATGTTCAGCACCGCCTTGGTGGTGATGACGCCCTGGGTCCGGAATATTCCGGTGTAGACGGGCGTGAGGCGGCGGTGGATGGCCAGGGCGCGGGCGACGTCGCCTCCCTGGTAGGCGTCGACCATGTCGTGCAGGTCGGAGCCGACGATGTGGCCCACGACGCTGACGAAGCCGGAGGCGCCCACCGACAGCAGCGGCAGGTTGAGGATGTCCGAGCCGCAGTAGAAGGCCATGTCGGTGCGCTCCATCACCCAGGAGCTGGCGCCGAGGTCGTCCTTGGCGTCCTTGTTGGCGACGATGCGCGGGTGCTCGGCGAGCCGCACAAGGGTCTCGGAGGCGATCGGTGTGCCGGTGCGCTGCGGGATGTCGTAGAGCATGACCGGCAGCTCGGTGGCGTCGGCGATCGACGTGAAGTGCCGGATCAGCCCTTCCTGCGGGGGCTTGTTGTAGTAGGGGGTGACCAGCAGAAGGCCGTGCGCACCGGCGCGCTCGGCGCTCTGGGCGAGCCTGCTGCTGTGGCGGGTGTCGTTGGTCCCGACCCCGGCCACGACGACGGCCCGGTCGCCGACGGCCTCCAGCACGGCGCGCAGCAACCGGTCCTTCTCCTCGTCACTGGTGGTCGGCGACTCTCCAGTGGTACCGCTGATGATGAGGCCGTCATTGCGCTGCTCGTCGACCAGGTAGGTGGCGAGGCGGGCGGCGCCGTCGTAGTCGACGTCGCCGTTCTCCTGCATCGGTGTGACCATTGCGGTCAACATCTGGCCGAAAGGCGCGCTCGGCGAAGTGCTGCCTGACATAGGGAAAACGTACCGCGCCGCGGCCCCACCTGCGCCCATGCGACCCCCACCGAAGTGGTTTTTTCGCCGCATTCACCCATGATCCGACCTGTTGGGAGCCGGTTCCGGCGGCGAGCGTACGGTGAGTGCCGTGCGCCGCGGCGCCGGGCGCGTCGGGGGCGGCGCGGACGCGGACCGCCCGCATGCGGGCGCTGCGGAAGGCACCGGGCGCCCTGACCGCGTCGGGTGTGGGAGGCCGACATGGCTTCCGCCGGTCGGCGGGCGCCGACGATCTTGACTCGGCAGTGAACTGCGTTACACACTTCGAGCGCACATCGGGCAGCCCGGTCGCGGCGGGCCCGTCGCCGCCCCTGTCTCCCGTGTCTCCCGTTTTCTCTCCCCGTTCCCCTGCCTCGCCTCCCCAGAGCGCGGCCTCCCCGGCCGGGAGCCGGGCCCGCTCCCCCACCCCGCCCGCCCCCCGATGGAGGGTCGTCTTGCGCCGCATCGGCAATGCCCTCGCCGCGTTCAGCACGCGGTGGATCCCCGACGCGTTCGTCTTCGCGATCGCGCTGACGGTACTCGTCTACCTCCTGGCCCTGGGACTGACCGACCACGGGCCGCTCACCCTCGTCGACGACTGGTACTCCGGCTTCTGGGGACTGCTGGAGTTCGCCATGCAGATGTCCCTGGTGCTGGTGACCGGGTACGCGCTGGCGTCCTCTCCCCCCGCCAAACGCGGCATCGCGGCACTCGCCGGGCTGCCCCGCGGCCCGCGCTCGGCCTACGTGCTCACCGCGGCGGGCGCCGCGGTGCTGGGCATGCTGCACTGGGGCCTGGGCCTGATCGCCGGTGCGCTGCTGGCCGTGGAGGTGGCGCGCTCCTGCAAGGCACGCGGCATCAAGGTGCACTTCCCCCTACTGGCCGCCGGCGGCTACGTAGGCCTGATGGTCTGGCACAGCGGCCTTTCCGGGTCGGCCCCCCTGCTGGTCAACACCGAGGGACACTTCCTGGAGTCCGAGATCGGCGTGCTGCCGCTGAGCGAGACGCTGTTCCAGCCGTTCAACCTCGTCTTCCTCGCGGTGATGCTCATCGGCGCCCCGCTGCTCATCCTGAGCATGCACCCGCGCACCGAGGACGCCGAGGAGATCGCCGAGCAGCCGGCGGCCGCCGCCGCGGAGACCGCCGACAGCGCGTCCGCGGACCGGCCGCAGACGGGCGCCCGGCGCCGCCGCGACCGCAAGAAGCAGTTGGGCCGCAAGAACGGGACCGGCGGGCCCGCGGACTCCGGCGACCGGTCCCTCTCGCCCGCCGAGCGGCTGATGCACAGCCGCGTCCCGGTGCTGGTCGTCGTGGCCGCGGGGGCGGTCTACCTGGTCCCCGAACTGGTGCGCGGCGGGATCGTGGGCATGGACCTCAACCTGCTCAACTTCACGTTCTTGATGCTGGGCCTGGCCCTGCACGGCACGCTCGCCGGCTACGCCTCAGCGGCGTCCGAGGGCGCCCGCAACGCGTCCTCGGTGATCATCCAGTTCCCCTTCTACGCCGGGATCATGGGCATCATGGAGCACTCGGGGCTGCTGGAGACGATCGCCGAGTGGTTCGTGTCCTTCTCGACGCCGCTCACCTACCCCTTCTGGGCGATGATGAGCGCCTGCCTGGTCAACCTGGCGGTGCCCTCCGGCGGCGGGCAGTGGGCCGTGCAGGGGCCGATCGTCACCGACGCCGCCGCATCGCTGGGTTTGGAGCCGGGTGTGGGCGTGATGGCGGTGGCGATGGGCGACCAGCTCACCAACGGGATCCAGCCGTTCTGGGCGCTGCCGCTGCTGGCCCTGACCCGCCTGCGGGCCGGCAGGGTGCTGGGCTACAGCGCGGTGGTGATGGTCTTCGGCATCGTCGCGGCCTCGCTGTGCATCACCTTCCTGCGGTGAGGGCGCGGACACGCGCGGGCGGCGGCACGGGACCGTGGTCCGGTGCCGCCGCCCGCGGGCCGCTTCAGTCCTCGTCGGAGTCTTTGCCGGGAAGCAGGAGGCTCAGCACCCAGCTGACGACGGAGATGACGATGGCGCCCCAGAAGGCCGGCCAGAACCCGTCGATGGTGAACGCCAGGCCGAGCATCCCGGCCAGCCACCCGGTGAGGAGCAGCAGCAGGGCGTTGACGACCAGCGAGATCAGTCCGAGGGTGAGGATGTAGAAGGCGCAGCCGACCGTCTTGACGATCGGCTTGATCACCGCGTTGACCACGCCGAAGAGGGCGCCGAGGGCGATGTAGGCGATGACCGCCTCGCTCGTCGACGTCGTGCCGACGTTGAGGCCGTCGATCAGGAACACCGCGGCGCCGAGGGCGACGGCGTTGATGAGGACTCTGATGATGATGCTCACCCGCACGATGCTGCCATGCTCCCGGCGCCGGGGGAACGCGGCGACCGGGTATTGCGGGGTTTCCCAGGGGTGCCCCGAGAGGCGGTCGGGGGCCGAAGCGGCGCCGCGGTTTTGCCGGGCGCGGCGCGCACTGAAAGCATGCCTGGCGCGGAGCTCGCCGGGACGGGCGGGCCCGCCCGTGGATTCGAGGACGGGATCGAGGACCTAGCGGTGTCGACGGAGCGCTTTGTCAGGCCGGCCCGGGAGGCCGACATCGGCACCGTGGTCGAGGTGCAGGTCGCCGCCTGGCGGTCGATGTACGGCCCGCTGCTGCCCGAGCGGGTGCTGGCGGAGATCGGCAGCGAGGAGGCCGCGGCCCGGTTCCGCGAGCAGTGGCACGGCGCGCTGACCGCGCCGCCGACCTCCCGGCACCGCCTGCTGGTGGCCACCGACCACCGCGCGGTGGTGGGGTTCGCCGCGCTGGGTCCCGCGGAGGACCCGGACTGCTGGCCCGGCACCGACGCCGAGGTCTACGCGCTGCACGTGCACCCCGACCACGTGCGCGAGGGCCACGGCAGCCGGCTGCTGAACGCCGCCGTGGACCACCTGGTCGACGACGGCTTCCACACCGCCCTGCTGTGGGTGCTGGAGTCCGCCAACCCGCTGCGGTCCTTCGCCGAGGCGGCCGGGTGGCGGCCCGACGGCGCCACGCGCGAGCTCGACCCGGGCGCGCCGCTGCCGATGGTGCGCCTGCACGCCGCCGTCAGCGGCTGAGCGCGCGCCGGCGCCTCGTCCCCTCCCCGCGCGGGCGGGCGGCGCGGCGGCGCTAACGTGGAATCCCGGCCCCGGGCGCACCGCTCGGGGCGGCCGGCACAAGTGAGGAAGGGTCGACGCGTGGCCACGGTCAGCCAGTGGGTGGCGGGGGCGCGTCCCCGCACGTTGCCGAACTCGATCGTCCCGGTGGCGGTGGGCACCGGGGTCGCGGTGGGCGCCGGCGGCGCCGTGTGGTGGAAGGCGCTGCTGGCGGCGGGGGTGGCGCTGGCGCTGCAGGTGGGCGTGAACTACGCCAACGACTACAGCGACGGCGTGCGCGGCACCGACACCGAGGAGCGGGTGGGACCGACCCGGCTGACGGCCGCCCGGCTGGCGGCGCCGCGGCGGGTGCTCTCGGCCGCCTGGGCCTGCTTCGCGTCGGCGGCGGCGCTGGGCCTGGTGCTGGCGGCGACCACGGCGTGGTGGCTGGTGCTGGTGGGCGCGGTCTCCATCGTGGCGGCGTGGTTCTACACCGGCGGGCGGCGCCCCTACGGCTACCGCGCGCTGGGCGAGGTGTCGGTGTTCGTGTTCTTCGGCCTGGTGGCCGTAGTGGGCACGGTGTTCGTCCAGGTGGAGGGGGTCCCCTGGCAGGGATGGGTGGCGGCCGTCCCGGTGGGGCTGCTCTCCTGCTCGGTCCTGGTGATCAACAATCTGCGCGACCTCGGCACCGATTCCCTGACCGGCAAGAACACGCTTGCGGTGCGGTTGGGCGAGGCCGGCACGCGCCGGCTGTACGCAGGGTGCGTGGGGGGCGCCTTCGTCTGCGCCCTGGCGACCGCGGCGGCGAGCTGGTGGGTGGCGCTGGTGCTGCTGGCCGCGCCGGCCGCCGTGCCGCCGGTGCGCCGGGTGCTGGGCGGGCAGACGGGCCGCGACCTGGTCGCCGGGCTGGGCGAGACCGGGCGGCTGCAGATGGTGTTCGGCGCGCTGTTCACCGCCGGGCTGGCGCTGGGCGCTCTGGGCTGATCCCGTCCGGTCCGCGCGGACGGCGGGGGCGAGCGGCGCGCCGCGCTCTGCCGCGGGCCGGCGCTGGTGCTGAGCTGCGCACCGACTCTTCGGCGCGCTCTACCGCGGCGGTGCTCCGCCGGGCGTATGGCACCGGATGTCGCATCGCGGCTTGCGCGTGCAATAGGCGGGCCGCCCGCTG
This sequence comes from Streptomonospora halophila, assembly GCF_039542725.1. Lineage (NCBI taxonomy): Bacteria > Bacillati > Actinomycetota > Actinomycetes > Streptosporangiales > Nocardiopsidaceae > Streptomonospora > Streptomonospora halophila. The sequence continues at coordinate 95,614 of NZ_BAABIK010000005.1, forward strand.
TTTGCGGCGGGGTGTGGGAGGAAATGCCTATCGCGTCGGATTTCCGCATGTTGGGCAGCGGGGCCCGGAGCAGTCGTTGACATCGAATGTGACCTGAATCACACTCTTCTCAGCGTTCCGCACCGGCCCCACCCGGTGCGGGTCCGCTGCGGCCGCGGGACGGCCAGCACGCCGCCCTCGCAGCCGGTTCCGCGTCCCAACCGGCCGCGGCGGCGTAACGGCGGAGGTCCTCATGATTTATCTGGCCGAGTTCGTCGGAACGGCGATCCTCACGCTGCTTGGCTGCGGCGTCGTCGCCGGTGTCACGCTCGCCCATTCCAAAGCCGCAGGCGGCGGCTGGATCGTCATCACCTTCGGCTGGGGCCTCGCCGTGGCAATGGCCGTCTACACCGTCGGCCAGTACAGCGGCGCCCACATCAACCCGGCCGTCACGATGGGCCTAGCCTCCATCGGCCAGATGCCCTGGAGCCAGGTGCCCGGCTACATCGCGGCGCAGATCGCGGGGGGCTGCTTCGGTTCGGTGATCGTCTACCTGGCCTACCTGCGGCACTGGCGCGAAACCCCCGACGCCGAGACCAAGCTCGGCGTGTTCAGCACCATCCCCGCGGTGCGCAGCATCGGGGCCAACTTCCTCACCGAGGTCATCGGCACGTTCATGCTGATCTTCGGAATCCTGGGGATCAACGCCAACATGAACCCGCTCGGCAACATCCAGGACGGCACGCTCGCCGACCTGTTCGGCACCGGCTTCGCCCCGCTGCTGGTGGGCTTCCTGGTGCTGGCCATCGGCCTGTCCCTGGGCGGCCCGACGGGGTATGCGATCAACCCCGCGCGCGACCTGGGCCCGCGCATCGCCCACGCGCTGCTGCCCATCCCCGGCAAGGGCGGCTCGGACTGGTCCTACGCGTGGGTGCCCATTGTGGCCCCGATCATCGGCGGTGTGCTGGCCGCCCAGACCTTCGTACTCCTGGGGTTCACGGTCTAGCGGAGCGCGGGCCTGCGGCCGGGCGCGCCGGCGCGGCCGCGCTCAGTCCAGCCCCAGCAGGGGTTCCAGGCCCACGGTCACCCGGTCGGGCAGCCCGGCGACGCGGCGCACGCCCAGCAGTACGCCCGGCATGAACGACTCGCGGTTCATCGAGTCGTGGCGGATGCGCAGCGTCTCGCCGTGGGTGCCGAAGACCACCTCCTGGTGGGCGATCATCCCGGTCATGCGGAGCGCGTGCACCCGCACCCCCTCGACGTCGGCCCCGCGGGCGCCGGGGATCTCGGAGGTGGTCGCATCGGGCATCGGCTCGGCGCCGGCCCGTGCGCGGGCGCCGGCGACCAGCTCGGCGGTGCGGTAGGCGGTGCCACTGGGCGCGTCGGCCTTGTTCGGGTGGTGCAGCTCGACGATCTCGGTGGACTCGAAGTAGGGCGCCGCCTTGGCGGCGAAGTTCATCATCAGCACCGCGGCGATCCCGAAGTTGGGCGCGATCAGCGCGTTGGGACCGGGATTGGCGGCCAGGGTCTCGCGCACCTCGGCGATCCGGGCGTCGTCGAAGCCGCTGGTGCCCACCACGGCGTGGATGCCGTTCTCGGCGAGCCAGCGGATGTTGCCCACGACCTCGTCGGGGTGGGTGAAGTCGACGACGACGTCGGCGCCGCGTACGGCGCCGCGCTCGGCCGGGTCGTCGACCGCGGCGACCAGCTCGGTGTCGGCGGCGCCTTCGACCGCCTTGACGACTTCGGACCCCATGCGCCCGTAGGCGCCGAACACTCCTACCTTGATCACGGCCATTACCGTACCGGAGCCCGCGCGGCGGCCGGCCGGCGCCGCGCCCCGGCCGAACGGGTGCGGCGGCGGCCGGCGCAGGGCCCGCGGCGAAGCCCGAGCCGCGTGCGCGGCGGGCTCAGGGCCGCGCCAGCAGCACCGCGAAGTCCCCCTCGGGATCGGTCCACCAGGCGTCGAGCGAGAACCCGGCGGCCGCGAGCTCGCCGGCGACCCCCTCGCGGCGGAACTTCGCGGAGATCTCGGTGCGCATCTCCTCGCCGGCGGCGAACTCCGCGGTGAGGTCGAGCGCCGCGACCGGCACCCGCTGAGCGGCGCGGGAACGCAGCCGCATCTCGACCCACTCGGCCTCGGCGTCCCAGACGGCGACGTGGTCGAAGGCCCGGGGGTCGAACTCCGCGCCGAGCTCGCGGTCGAGCACAGCCAGCACGTTGCGGTTGAACTCGGCGGTGACCCCACGCGCGTCGTCGTAGGCGGCGACCAGGCGCCGGGGGTCCTTGACCAGGTCCACGCCCAGCAGGAGGCTGTCGCCCTCGGTGCAGCCGCTGTGCAGGTCGCTCAGGAAGGAGACCCGTTCGGCGGGCGGCTGGTTGCCCAGCGTCGAGCCGAGCACGGCCACCAGCCGCCGCCCCCCGCCGGGCAGCAGGTGCAGGTGGCGCTCGAAGTCGGCGACGACCGCGTGCACCTCCAGCCCGGGGTAGGCGTCGCCGATGGCCGCGGCCGCCTCGCTCAGGAAGCCGCCGCTGACGTCGACGGGCACGAACCGGCGCAGCGTCCCCGCGCCGCCGAGGGCGTCCAGCAGCAGCCGGGTCTTCTCCCCCGACCCCGCGCCCAGCTCCACGAGTGTGTCGGCCCCGGCGGCGGCCGCGATCTCCGGGGCGCGCTCGCGCAAAATCCGCCGCTCGGCGCGCGTCGGGTAGTACTCCTCCAGGCGGGTGATCTCTTCGAACAGCTCGCTCCCGCGCTCGTCGTAGAACCACTTGGGCGGCAGCGACTTGGGGCGGGACGCCAGTCCCTCCACCACGTCGCTGCGCAGCGCCTTGGCCAGGTCGTCGTCGGTCAGGTGGCGGTCGATGCGCAGCATGGGCACTCCGTCCTCAGGTGGCCGCGGAGAGCGGGCCGATGTGCAGGCCGTCCCGGTCGGCGGTGACCAGGCAGCCGTCGGGTACCGCCTGCCAGGCGGGGTCGTCGTCGAGCGGTTCGGACGCCAGCCACACGCCGTGCGGCCCGCTGCGGGCGTAGAGCGTGTCGCCGTCGGCGGTGGCGGCCAGGCGGGAGCCGTCGGAGGCGAGCAGGTTGTATCGGCCGGGCGAGCAGGCGCGGGCTTCGGCGGCGACCCGGGCCAGGGCCTCGCCCAGGCCGGCGCCCGAGCGCCACAGCCGCAGCGCGGCGGCGAACAGCGGCGCGGAGTCGACCGGCGTGCGGGCGTCGAGGGCGCCCGGCGGCGCGGGCGTCCCCAGGCGCGCGGCCAGTGTCTCGTCGTCCTTGGCCGCGCCGTTGTGCGAGAACAGCCAGGCGTCCGCGCGGAACGGCTGGGCGCAGGACTCGTCGGTGCCGAAGCCGGGGGTGGCGTCGCGCACCGCCGCGACCGCGCAGGTCGCGGTGATCGCACGGGCGGCGTCGGCGAAGGAGGAGTCGGCCCAGATCGGCATGGCGCGGCGGTAGCGCAGCGGTTCGGACCGCCGCCCGTCGTACCAGCCCGCGCCGAAGCCGTCGGCGTTGACGGTGCCGTGGCGCTGCTCGCGCGGCGCGTAGGACTGGGTGTGCAGCGAGTAGGGGGCGGCGTAGAGCAGGTCGTGCAGGGTGCGGGGCGCACCGAGGTAGGCCACGTGGCGGCACATCAGCGCACCGCCTCCCGCACCGCGCCCGCCGCGGCCCGGCTCACCGCCGGCCCCCGGCCCCGCCGGCGCCTTCGGCGTCGCGTGCGCAGCGGAACCCGCTGAAGATCTGCCGGCGTATGGGGTGGTCCCAGTTGCGGAAGGTGGCCCGCACCGCTGTGGAGTGGGTGGCCCAGGAGCCGCCGCGCAGCACCTTGTAGTCGCCGCCGAAGAACACCTCGGAGTACTCCCGGTAGGGGAACGCCGCGAACCCCGGGTAGCCGTGGAAGTCCGAGGAGGTCCACTCCCAGACGTCGCCGAGCATCTGCAGCGCGCCGCTGGGGGCTGCGCCGGCCGGGTAGGTCCCGGCGGCCGCGGGCCGCAGCAGGCGCTGGCCCAGGTTGGCGTGCGCTTCGCCGGGCTCGGCGGAGCCCCAGGGGAAGCGCAGGCTCTGCCCGGTCGCGGGGTCGTAGCGGGCCGCCTTCTCCCACTCGGCCTCGGTGGGCAGCCGCTTTCCGGCCCAGCGGGCGTAGGCCTCGGCCTCGTGGAAGGACACGTGCTGGACGGGTTCGTCCATGGGCAGCGGCTCGACCCGGCCCAGGCGCCGCCGCAGCACGCCGCCGGCGCCGTCGTCGGTCCAGAAGGCGGGACCGCGCTTGCCCGATGCGGTGCGCCAGTCCCAGCCGCGCGGGCTCCACCAGCGGGGGTCGTCGTAACCGCCGTCGGCGACGAACTCCAGGTACCGGGCGTTGGTGACGGCCCGGGTGTCGATCCAGAACGCGGGCACCTCGACGGTGTGGGCGGGGCGCTCGTTGTCGTAGGCCCACGGGTCGGCGGTGGTGCCCATGGTGAAGGGGCCCGCCTCGACCAGCACCTCGTCGGGGCCGGCGAACGCGCCCGGCGGCGGTGCGGGCGGGTCGGCCAGTACCGGGTCGCCGCGGCGCAGCTGGTGGGTGGCGAGCATCGTCTCGTCGTGCTGGTGCTCGTGCTGGATGACCATGTGGTAGACGAACCCGCCGTCGAGCAGCGGGGTCCCGGCGTCGAAGGCGGCCCTGTCCAGGGAGTCCAGCACCCGGTCGCGGACGCGGGCGTTGTAGTCCTCGGCCTCGCGCGGCGAGAGCAGCGGCAGGCCGACGCGTTCGGCGCGCGGGTTCTCGAAGGCGTCGTAGAGGACGTCGATGTCGGGGCGCAGCGCCTCGCCGCCCGCGGCGGTGCGCAGCAGCCACTGCTCCTCGTAGTTGCCGACGTGGGCGAGGTCCCACACCAGCGGGGACATCAGGGGCGAGTGCTGGGCGACGAGCTCGGTCTCGTCGAGGGCCTCCAGGGTCAGGCCGACGCTGCGCGCCCGGCCGGTGTCGAGTTCGGCGGCGATGCGCGCGCGCAGGTTCTCGGCGGCGGCGCGCTCGCCCGTGGCGTGTTCGGTCATGGCGTGTCTCTCTCCTCGCTCGCGCGTGCGGACGCGCCCGGGTGCGCGGGGCGCGGTGCGGGATGCGGCGCTGGGGCGGATGGGGCGGCGGGCTAGGCCGCCACGTCCAGGCGTTGCAGGTCGGCGGGGCAGCGCCCGCGCTCGACGAAGTGCTCGCGGTAGTCGTCGACGACGCCGGCCAGCTCGGCGGAGTCCATGCGGCCCAGCGCCCCGGCGGCGGCGCCGAAGCAGGTGCGCGCGCATTCGGCCAGGGCGGGGTCGGTCAGTGCGGCGCGTGCGGCGCGGGCCCACAGCGGGCGGTCCGGGTCGGCGCCGCGGCAGAGCCGGTCGACGGCTTCGGCGGCGGTCTGCGCCGCGGCCGGGTCGTCCAGCAGGGCCGCCGCGACCGCGATGGGTACCGGCCACCAGCGCTCGGGCAGCGCGTCGATCATCCGCAGCTCCAGCCATCCCCGCGGCCGCACCGGCGGAAACAGGGTGCTGAGGTGGTAGACGAGGTCGTCGCGGGTGGGCGGGCGCGGCCTGCCTTCGGCGATCCACTCGCCGAAGGCGATGCCGGGGTCGACCACCCAGGGCAGCGCGTCGTCGCGAATGGTCATCAGCCGGGCGCGCAGCGCGTAGCCGGTCCAGGCGGTGACGGGGTCGCCGCAGGCGACCGGCCGGGTGCGGGTGGGATCGATGGCGTCCCAGATGGCCCAGCGCGTGGAGCGCCAACCGGTGCTGCGCCCCCGGTGGATGGGCGAGTTGGCGAAGGCGGCGACGAAGAGCGGGCCCAGCCGGTTGGCCAGGCGCCAGCGGTTGGCGGCGTCGGCGGTGTCGGCGCCGATGTCCAGGCATACCTGGAGCGAGGCGGTGCTGCACATCATCAGCGGTCCGGTGGAGCAACCGGCGGAGTGGAAGTAGTCCGCCATCGCGGCGTAGCGCGGGAGCGTGAGCTGGCGGACCGGTGGGCGCCGCGGGTCGAGGCCGTTCCCGTCGAGGACCAGGCCGGCGGCGTGCAGGCGGTCGCGGATGAGGTCGAGGTCTCGCGCCAGGGCGGCGTGGGCGGCCCCGGGGCCGGAAAGGGGCGGCGAGCTGAGCTCGAGCTGCCCTCCGGGTTCGAAGGTGACGGTGCAGTTTCCGGGAAGCGGTCCGATCTCGGCGACGAGGGCCGAGAGGCGGCCGAGTGGGACGGGCTCGCGGGGGCGCAGCGGGTCGCGCACCAGCCATTCCGTCTCGGCGCCCACGCGGCCGGGAGGTCCGGTCTTGAAGCAGATGCCGTTGATGTAGTCCTGCACGTCGTTCTCGGTGAGGTAAGCCACGACTCATCCTCCGTGTAGCGGACGTAGCACTATCTCTGCCCCGGGTGCACCCGTTTGCAACATCGCCGGCCCGCGGCGCGGCCGAAGTCCGCGCAAACCGCAGTCGACGCCGGCGCGAACGGCCGGTGAGCCGGGGCGGGCGGGTGCGGGCCGCAGGTCAGCCCAGGGGGGCCTGGTAGCTCTCGGAGGCCAGCGCCAGTCCCGAGCGCCACAGGAACGCCTGCTTGGGCGAGTCGTGGCCGCCGGCCTCGACGACCATGCGCACCGCGCCCAGCGCGCTCAGCCGGGGGCGGGCCTGCTCCAGCAGCGCCGAGCCCGAGCCCCACCAGTCGGCGGGGTCGGCGACCCAGAAGTCGTCGATGTAGGCGAGGTGCCCGCCGGGAGCGTAGACGTCGGGGGCCGGGCCCAGCACCGCCAGCAGGCACCCGCTGACCGCGGGCCCGCGCCCGGCCACCAGGGCGAGCCCGCTGCTGTGGTCGGCGACGATCCTGCTCACACGGGCGCGGTGGCGTTCGCGCGCGTCGGGTGCGGGGTCCCAGAAGCCGGGGGCGTGGTCGCGGTAGTCGGTGCGCCGCCGGTGCGCGAGCTCGACGATCGCCTCGATGTGCGAGGGGCCGGCCGCCGCCACCTCCGGCCGCTGGTCGGGTCTCATCCGCCGTCCTCCCGTCCACCGCCGCCCGTGACCGGTGCGCCGCGCCGTCGGCCCCGCTCCCGAGCGGCCCGGGACACTGCACGTCGGTTTCAGCCTTCCCCCGGGAAGCGGGTTGTACGACACTCGCCGGACATTCCACCGGATTTCGCTGCATACGCCGCCGTGGCCGCCGTCTTCCGGCCGCCGCCGCCCGCCGCACCCCGGCGCGCGGCGGCGCGGAGTGGTACGACGGTGCATGAGGCCCGAGCGGGTCCGGCACGGTCCGGCCCGGCCGCAGAAGGGGGAACCCATGACCGAAGCCGACGTCCGCCCCGCCTACCCGCCGGAGCTGCGCACGCTGCTGGACGGCCGCTGGCGCCGCGTCCGCGAGCTCGCGCGCGAGCACCTGCGCGGGGAGCGGTTCCGCCCCGTCGCGGGCCTGGGTGCGGAGGAGCACCGCGAGCGCGTGTTCGAGCAGCTCAAGGAGATCGCCGCCACCGACATGTCCGCCTACGGGTTCGCCACCGAGTACGGCGGCGAGGACGACGTGGGCGCCTCGGTGGTCGCCTTCGAGTCGCTGGTGTGCGATCTGTCGCTGATGGTCAAGGTGGGCGTGCAGTGGGGCCTGTTCGGCGGCGCGATCCAGGCGCTGGGCACCGACCGCCACCACGCCGCCTACCTGCCGCGGGTGATCTCGCTGGAGCTGCCCGGGTGCTTCGCGATGACCGAGACCGGCCACGGCTCCGACGTGCAGCGGCTGCGCACCCGGGCGGCGTACGACCCGGCGACCGAGGAGTTCGTCGTCACCACCCCCGACGACGCCGCCCGCAAGGACTACATCGGCAACGCCGCCCGCGACGGGCGCATGGCGGTCGTCTTCGCCCAGCTGGCCACCCCGGGCGACGAGCACGGCGTGCACGCGCTGCTGGTGCCGATCCGCGACGCCGACGGCAGCCCGATGCCGGGCGTGCGCATCGCCGACTGCGGACCCAAGGCCGGCCTCAACGGGGTGGACAACGGCCGACTGTGGTTCGACTCGGTGCGGGTGCCCCGCGAGGCGCTGCTCAACCGCTACGGCGACGTCGCGCCCGACGGCACCTACTCCAGCCCCATCGACAGCGACAACCGCCGGTTCTTCACCATGCTCGGCACCCTGGTGCGCGGCCGCATCAGCGTCGCCGGCGGCGCGGGCGGCGCCACCAAGGCGGCGCTGGCCATCGCCGTCAAGTACGCCGGAGTCCGCCGCCAGTTCGACCGGCCCGGCACCGGCGAGGAGGTCGTGCTGCTGGACTACCGCGCCCACCAGCGCCGGCTGCTGCCGGCCCTGGCCCGGACCTATGCGCTGCACTTCGCCCAGGAGGAGCTGGTCACGGCGCTGCACGAGCGCCACAGCGGCGAAGGCGAGCGCACCCGCGACGAGCGCGGCCAGCGTGAGCTGGAGGCGCGCGCCGCCGGGATCAAGGCGCTGGCCACCTGGCACGCCACCCGCACGATCCAGACCTGCCGGGAGGCCTGCGGCGGCGCCGGCTACCTGCAGGAGAACCGGCTTCCCCAGCTCAAGGCCGACACCGACGTCTTCACCACCTTCGAGGGCGACAACACCGTCCTGCTGCAGCTGGTGGCCAAGGGCCTGCTGACCGACTACCGCCAGGAGTTCGGGGACCTGGACCCACTGGGCATGGCGCGCTTCGCCGCCGGGCAGTTCCTCGGCGCGGTGATCGAGCGCACCGCCGCGCGCTCGCTGATCGAACGGCTGGTCAGCGCAGCGCCGGGCCGCGGCGACACCTCCGACCTCTACGACCGCGGCTGGCAGCTCGGCCTGTTCGAGGACCGGGAGAAGCACGTCCTCGACGGGCTCGCGCGGCGGCTGCGCCGGGCGGGCTCCTCAGGCGCCGACGCCTTCGAGGTGTTCAACGAGGCCCAGGACCACGTGCTGGCGGCCGCGCGGGCGCACATGGAGCGCGTCGTGCTGGAGGCGTTCGTCGCCGCGATCGACCGCTGCGGCGACGCCGAGGCGCGGGACCTCCTCGACCGGGTGTGCGATCTGTTCGTGCTGTCGGCGGTGGAGGAGGACCGCGCCTGGTTCCTGGAGCACGAGCGGTTGACCGCGACCCGCGCCAAGTCGGTGACCCAGGAGGTGAACCGGTTGTGCGCGCGGCTGCGCCCGCACGCCGAGGCGCTGGTCGACGCGTTCGGCATGCCCGACGAGTGGCTGGCGGCGCCCATCGCGCTGGGTGCCGAGGAGCGCCGCCGGCAGGGGCGGGGCGCGGCCCCGGGCCGCTGAACCGCGGCGCCCGCGCCGCTCCCGCGGAGCCGGCCGCGCAGCCGGGACGCCGGTGCGCCGCGTTCGGAAGGCGGCACAGCGCCAGTAGGTTGGCGGCAATGAACACGCCATCGAGCAGCGACGACCGGCCCAGCGGGCCGGAACCCACTGACCGCGAGGCCGAGCCGGCTCCCGAGGCCGGCGAGGACGCGCGGGAGCACGGCGGAGCCGCCGCGGCGGCTCCGCCCGAGGAGGGCGACCGGTTCGACCCCTTCATCGCCGACGACACCGACGAGGCCGAGGACGAGGAGCTCGCCGGGCCCGACGACTATGCAGCGACCGCGCGGCCGGCTCCCGGGGGCGGCCTTCTGGGAGCCGAGACGTTCTCCCTCGCGGCGCTGCTCGCCGTCGGGGGCGCGCTGGTGGGGCCCCGGCTGGTGCAGATGCTGTCCAGCGTGACCGCCCAGGACCAGGTCTCGGCCGTCTCCGGAACCATCCTCGGAGACGCCGTGGTGGCGCTGATCGGCGTGGCGCTCGGCCTCGTCGGCGCGGGGCTGGCCAACGAGGGCAGCCGCCCGTGGGTGCGCTGGGCCGCGGGCGCGGCCGTGCTCATCGGGCTGCTGTTCGCCGTCGGCTCGGTGGTGGCCTATCTGCTGGTCCCGGCACCGGCGCCCGTGGGCCCCCCGATGTAGCCGGATGCCCCCGGCCGCCGGCCCCTCCCTCCGGCGCAGAACGCCGCACACGCCGCGGTCCTGTCCGCACAGCGACGGGGCCGCGGCCGCCTGGGGACGACCGGTTCCGGGGACGTGTGCCCCCGTGGTCACGCACCGCGGGGCGTGTGTGGCCACCTCACCACCGGCGTCGGCACCGCCGTAGCGCTCCCGCGCGTTACCGGGCACCGGGAAGGGACTTCCCGCCATCCGGGGCAGACGGATTCCGGCAGCCGGGGGTTCCGGCCGCCGGCCGTATGCGGCGCCCGGCGGCCCGCTGGGCAAAGCGCACGCTTGGGGCCTACGAGAGCCGTCGGGCAGCCCTCACTCGGCGGGCTTGACCACCGGGCGGTGCACCACCTCGTCGATGACCGTGAGGGTCTGGGTGGCGGTGACGCCCGGCAGGGCCTGCAGCCGGGTGAGGATCAGGTCGCGCAGCTGGTTGGTGTCGGCCACCCGCACCAGCAGCACGATGTCGGCCGAGCCAACGACGTACCAGCAGTACTCGATCTCGGGGTAGGAGGAGAGCACCTCGCGGTTGGCCCGCCAGTCGGGCTGGCTGCCCGAGATGAGCACCAGGGCGGTGACGCCCAGCCCCATCCGGGCGTGGTCGGCCACCACGGAGTAGCCCCGGATGACGCCGTCGTCGGTGAGCCGCTTGATGCGGTTGTAGGCGGTCGCGCGGGACACGTTGGCCATGGCCGCGATCTCGGTGATGCCGGTCCGCGCGTCGTCGGCGAGCGCCCCGATGATGATCTCGTCGGTGGCGTCGGGCAGCCGCGCGTCGCGCCGCCGGCTCCGATCGGCCTCCTCGCCCGCCGGTGCGGGCCGGAGGGGCTTTCGGCGTTCGGATTCCGCGGTCTGCCGCGCGCGCCCGTGCTCCTGCTGCTGCTGGCCGTCGGCCATTCCCTGACTCCTGGGGGTTCGCCTTGAGCGACGGCCGGGCGGGCGACCATCGGCATTTGGTCATTCCGGTCAATTATCGAGAGCGCGTGCGGCCTTTGGCCACCCGCGCCGCGGAATCGGCACCCCGTGGGCGGAGGCGGCCGATCTAACATGTTGCCAGGACGCGCGGCGTACGCGTGCGGTGACCGCAAGGAGGCGCCATGCCCATCTCCCCCGACGTCCGCGAACGTGCGCGGGGCTTCCTGCCGGCCCGAGTCGAGATCCGCTACATCTTCCCCGCCTCGTGGAACGAGTCCAGCTTCTTCGTGTTCGCCGTGACCGACGCGGCCGTCACCGTGCTCGTGAACCGGCTGCTGAGCCGCACCCGCCCCAAGAGCATCTGGGGCGTCTTCCCGCGCAACGTGCGCATCGGCCCGGTCGAGACCCACCTGATCCCCACCTTCCACTTCGGCGGCCACACCTTCGAGGTCGACGACGAGTACGTCTCGGTGATCAACGCCTGCGACGCCGAGCTCCAGGGCGCGGCGTCGCTGCCGCCCGACCCGCTCCCGGACCTCTGAGGGCCCCCGGCCCGCACCGCGGAGGCCCGCCGGCACCCGCGCACCGTGTATCGGCAGCGACCTCCCATGACCACGTGAATTAGACGATTGCGGATCAGATTGCCAATCTCGTCCTCTGCTGTATGCATTTTTCGCCCATCTCTAGCGCAGGTGTCGATATCCGGCGCACAATCGAGATCGTCACCGCCGGGCGGCCCGACCGCCTACCGCACGCAGCAGAGGGAGGCTCCGCAATGCCGACCGGTGAGCAGCCGGAACCACAGGAGGAACCGGACCCCCCGCTGTCCGCCGAGCTGTCGCGCCGCCTGTACCGCATGATGCTCACCGCGCGGCTGCTGGACGCCGAGGCCGTGGCGCTGCAGCGCCAGGGCGTGTTCCCCGCCTACGTCTCCCTGCGCGGCCAGGAGGCCGCCCAGGTCGGCAGCGCCGCCGCCATGGACCGCGAGCGCGACTTCGCGTTCCCCACCTACCGCGAGATGGCCGTCGCGCTGACGCTGGGCGTGGACATGGTCGGCTACATGGCCAGCCACCGGGCCCTGTGGCACGGCGGGCTCTACGACCCCATCGCGTCGCGGTTCGCACCGGTCAACGCCGTGGTCGGCGGGCCGGTGCCGCACGCGGTGGGCTGGGCCCTTGGCGAGAAGCTCGCCGGGCGCACCGGCTGCGCCGTGTCCTATTTCGGCGACGGCGCCAGCTCCGAGGGCGACGTGCACGAGGCGATGAACCTGGCCGGTGTGCTCAGCGCGCCGGTGGTGTTCGTCTGCCAGAACAACGGCTGGGCGCTGTCGGTGCCCAACGAGGGCCAGGTGGCGGGCGGGTCGGTGGCCGCGCGCGCCGCCGGATACGGGATGCCCGGCACCGCCGTCGACGGCGATGACGCCGCGGCTGTCTACACCGCCGTCGGCGAGGCGCTGGCGCGCGCCCGCTCGGGGGACGGGCCGAGCCTGGTCGAGGCGCTGACCTACCGCGCCGCGCCGCACTCCACCTCCGACGACACCTCGCGCTACCGCGACCCCGCCGAGGAGCGCGCCTGGGCCGAGCGGGACCCGCTGCCGCGGGCGCGCGCCGCGCTGGAGGCGGCCGGGCACGCCGACGCCGCGTTCTTCGAGCGCGCCGAGGCCGAGTGCCGCGCCGAGGCCGAGCGAATCCGCGACGGTGTCAGCGCCGCGCCCGAGCCGCCCGGTTCGGACCTGTTCACCCATGTCTTCCGCGAACCCACCGAGGAACTCGCCCGCCAGCGGCGGGTCTGGCAGGAGGAGGTCGGATGAGCCCGACTGCGACCGGCACGGCCGGCGGCGCCGCAGAGGCGCCCGCACCGCCGGCCACCATGCGCGAGGCGCTGAACCGCGCGCTGGACGAGGCCCTGGCCGAGGACCCGGCAACCCTGGTCTTCGGCGAGGACGTGGGCCGGCTGGGCGGCGTCTTCCGGGTCACCGACGGCCTGCAGCGGCGCCACGGCGAGCACCGCGTCTTCGACACTCCGCTGTCGGAGGCGGCCATCGCCGGGATGGCGGTGGGCCTGGCGATGAACGGCTGGCGCCCGGTTCCCGAGCTGCAGTTCGACGGGTTCGCGTATCCGGCCCTGGACCAGATCGTCAACCAGATCGCCCGGATGAACTACCGCTCGCGCGGCGCGGCCCCGATGCCCGTCACGGTGCGGGTGCCCAGCTTCGGCGGCATCCAGGCGCCCGAGCACCACGGCGAGAGTCTGGAGGCCGTCTTCGCCCACGTGCCGGGACTGAAGGTCGCCGCCCCCTCCGACGCCGCCGACGCCTACCGCCTGCTGCTGCAGTCGGTGCGCTCCGACGACCCCGTGGTCTTCATGGAGCCCAAGGCGCGCTACTGGGACCGCGTCGACTCCCCCGACGGCGCCGCGCCGGCCGGCGACCTGCCCGTGGGAGCGAGCCGCGTGGTGCGCCGCGGCCGCCACGCCACCCTGGTGGCCTGGGGCGCGATGGTCCACCGCTGCCTCCAGGCGGCCGAGTTCGCGGCCGAGGACGGCGTGCAGCTGGAGGTGCTGGACCTGCGCTGGCTCAAGCCGCTCGACTCCGCCGGCCTGGCCGAGTCGGTGCGGCGCACCCGGCGCGCCGTCGTCGTGCACGAGGCGCCGCTGACCGCCGGGCTCGGCGGCGAGGTCAGCGCGCTGATAACGGAGGGGGCGTTCTCGCGGCTCGCCGCTCCGGTCCAGCGGGTGGCGGGGTTCGACGTGCCCTACCCCGCGGGCCCGCTGGAGCCGCAGTACCTGCCCACCGTCGACCGCATCCTGTCCGCTGTGCAGCGGACGCTCGGCGCCTAGGAGGCCCACCGCAGATGACGCAGCCGAACGAGACGACGTTCCACCTGCCCGACCTGGGCGAGGGCCTGGTCGAGGCGACGGTGCTGGAGTGGCTGGTGCGCCCGGGCGAGCGGGTCGAGCGCAACGGGCCGCTGGTGGAGGTCGAGACCGACAAGTCCGCGGCCGAGATCCCGTCGCCGCACACCGGCGTGGTCGCCCGGTTGCACGCCGAGGAGGGGGACGCGGTCGCGGTGGGCGCGCCCCTGGTCACCTTCGAGGTCGCGGCGCAGGAAGCGGCGGGGATCGTGGGCACCGTCCCCGGTGGGGAGGCGCCGCGCCGCCGCGTCCGGCTCCGCCTGCCCGAAGAGGACCGGGATGGGCAGGACGAGAAGGACGAGGCCGACGACCGGGGCGAGCGCGACCGGTGAGCCCGCTGCTGCCGGCCGAGAGAAGAGCCCCCGGCGCCGGGCGTGCGCGACGCGCCGGGGCGCCGCCCCGGATGCGAGGGGACCGCCGATGACCCGCTACACGCTCCCGGCCCCGGTGCCGCTGAGCCACACCGCGCCCGACCCCGCGGCCGCGGGGGTGCCGGTGCTGCTCGTCCACGGGTTCGGCTCGGACTACGAACTGAACTGGGAGCGCACCGGCTGGACCCGGGCGCTCGCGGACCTGCCGGTCTTCGGCTGCGACCTGCGGGGACACGGCGCCAGCGGCAAGCCGCACGACTCCCGGGAGTACACGCCCGCGGCCTTCGTCGGCGACCTCGCCGCGGTGCTCGACGCGCTGGCGATCGAGCGCGCCGACGTGGTGGGCTACTCGCTGGGCGCGCGTCTGGCCTGGGAGCTGGCACTGGCCCACCCGCACCGTGTGCGCCGCGCGGTGCTGGCCGGGTTCGGTCCCCGCGACGCGTTCGCCGGCACCGACCTGGAAAATCTGGAGGCCGACGACTCGCCGTTCGGGCGGGTCTTCCGCTCCGCCGCCGCGCTCCCCGGAGGCGACCCCGCGGCGCTGGCGGCGTGCGCGCGGGGGCAGGCGGCCCACCCCTTCCGCGCCGAGCCCGCGCCGGAGGGGACGCCGATGCTGCTGATGGCCGGCGAGCGCGACGAGCTGGCCGACGGCGTGGAGGACCTCGCCCGCGGGGTGGGCGGCGCGGTGCTGCGGGCCCCGGGGCGCGACCACCGCACTGCCGTCGCCGCCCGGTCGCTGAAGCGGGCCGCGACCGAGTTCCTCACCGCGGAGGCGGACGCGCTGTCCCAGAGCTGACGCGGCGCCGCGCACACCGACGCGCCGTCACCCTCCGCTACCGAACGGCGCCTTCGGACGTGGGCGAGAATTGCCGTTGCGCACCGGCCGCCGGGCCTGGCGAGACGGGTGGAGACCAACGGCGGAACTGCGAATCGGTAACGTCCGTTTCGCTCCGCTCTCGCCTTCATAACAACCGTTCTCTGGTGATTGGTCGCTTTTCACGGAACGTATATCGTCCGGCAGCAGTACCCGGCGAGCCCACCCACAAGCGTGGGCCGCTTCAGGGCTGAAGGGGAGTGAAGAGTGAACATGCGAGCCGCCAAGCTCGCCGCCGCCACCGCGGCCGGCGTGCTGACCCTGGCCTTGACGGCCTGTGACAACCCGAACAGCGGGGGCTCCGAGGGCGACGGCGGAGGAGGAGGCGGCGACGAGATCCGCGTCGGCCTCGCCTACGACGTCGGCGGCCGGGGCGACAAGTCGTTCAACGACTCCGCCTACCGCGGGCTCCAGCGCGTCGAGGAGGAGCTGGGTATCAGCTCCGAGAACGTCCAGGACTTCGAGCCCAGCGAGGGCGAGTCGGACGTGGACAAGGAAGAGCGCCTCAAGAACATGGCCGACCAGGGCTTCGACGTGGTCATCGGGGTGGGCTTCGCCTACACCCAGCCGATGATCAACGTGGCCAGCGAGGAGGCCTACTCCGACGTCCACTTCGCCATCGTGGACTCCGAGATCACCGACCAGGAGAACGTCACCAGCCTCGTCTTCACCGAGGAGGAGGCGTCGTACCTGGCCGGCGCGGCGGCCGCGCTGAAGTCCGAGGAGGACCACATCGGCTTCGTCGGCGGCGTCGAGACCCCGCTGATCCACAAGTTCGAGGCCGGCTACGTGGCCGGGGCGAAGAAGATCAACCCCGACATCGAGATCGAGACGGCCTACCTCACCCAGCCGCCGGACATGAGCGGCTTCTCCGACCCTGCGACGGGGCGCAGCACCGCGCAGGGCCAGCTCGACAAGGGCGCCGATGTGATCTACCACGCCGCGGGCGCCTCGGGCAACGGTGTCCTGGAGGCCGTGGCCGACGCGGAGAAGCTGTTCATCGGCGTCGACAGCGACCAGTACAAGAGCGCGCCCGAGGACCAGAAGCAGTACGTGCTCACCTCGGCGATGAAGCGCGTGGACACCGCGGTCTTCGACTTCGTGAAGTCGGTGCAGGACGGCGAGGTGCAGACGGGCATCCAGCGCTTCGACCTGGCCAGCGGCGGTGTGGGCTACTCGAAGTCCAACGAGGAGGCGATCTCCGACATCGAGGACCGCCTGGACGAGCTGAAGCAGCAGATCATCGACGGCGAGATCGAGGTTCCGACCAAGCCCTAGCCGTCGGGCCACGCGGCCGGACCCGCGCCAGCGGGCCCGGCCGCGACATGATCGCCCCGGCACCGGGGCCGGGGAACGCGCCCCGGCCCCGGTGCCGCGGTCAGTCAGTACTCCCCCAGCTCCGCCGCCGGCGGCCGGCGCCGTTCCGGCGCCCGCTTCTGGCGGCCCAAGTCATCGCAAGAGGAGTCGGATGAGCAGCGAGCCGTCCGGCGGCGGGGAGGGGCCTCCCGCCGTCGAGCTGCGTGGGATAACCAAGAGGTTCCCGGGCGTCGTGGCCAACCACGACATCGACATCGCCGTCGAGGCCGGCACCGTCCACGCCATCGTGGGCGAGAACGGCGCCGGCAAGTCCACCCTGATGAAGACCCTCTACGGCATGCACCGGCCGGACGAGGGGACCATCTCCGTCAAGGGCCGGACCGTCCGACTCACCTCCCCCTCCGACGCCATCAAGCACGGGATCGGCATGGTGCACCAGCACTTCATGCTCGC
Organism: Streptomonospora halophila; assembly: GCF_039542725.1. NCBI lineage: Bacteria > Bacillati > Actinomycetota > Actinomycetes > Streptosporangiales > Nocardiopsidaceae > Streptomonospora > Streptomonospora halophila. Next base: position 112,379 of record NZ_BAABIK010000005.1, read on the forward strand.
CGACAACCTCACCGTGCTGGAGAACGTCGTGCTGGGCGCCGAGCGCCGCAACGGCATCGGCCGAACCGCGCGGGCGCGCATCGCCTCGCTGTCGGAGCAGTACGGGCTGGGCATCGAGCCCGACCGGCTGATGGAGGAGCTGGGGGTGGGCCGGCGCCAGCGGGTGGAGATCCTCAAGGTGCTCTACCGCGGCGCCGACATCGTCATCCTCGACGAGCCCACCGCGGTGCTGGTGCCCCAGGAGGTCGACGAGCTGTTCGACAACCTGCGCGAGCTCAAGCGCGAGGGCCTCACGGTCATCTTCATCTCCCACAAGCTCGACGAGGTGCTCTCGGTCGCCGACACCATCACCGTCATCCGCCGCGGCACCACGGTGGCCACGGTCGACCCGGAGGGCACCAGCGCGCGCGAGCTGGCCACGCTGATGGTCGGCGGCGAGCTGCCGGTGCCCGAGCTGCGCGAGTCCACGGTGACCGAGCAGCCGATGCTGGAGGTCGGCGGGCTGCGGGTGTCCGAGCCCGGCGGCCGGCACGTCGTCGACGACGTCTCGCTGACCATCCACCGGGGCGAGATCGTGGGCATCGCCGGGGTCGAGGGCAACGGCCAGTCGGAGCTGATCGAGGCCGTCATGGGCATGCGCCGGGTCGACGAGGGCACCGTGCGGCTGGACGGCGGCGACATCACCGGCTGGGGGACGCTGCGGATCCGCGAGGCCGGGGTCGGCTACATCCCCGAGGACCGCCACCGCCACGGCGTGCTGCTGGAGTCGCCGCTGTGGGAGAACCGCATCCTGGGCCACCAGGGCGAGCCGCCCAACGCCAGCGGCATCTGGATCGACAAGGCCGGCGCGCGCGCCGACACCGAGCGGATCGTGTCCGACTACGACGTGCGCACGCCCGGCATCGACGTGATCGCCGAGGCCCTCAGCGGCGGAAACCAGCAGAAGCTCATCGTGGGCCGGGAGATGAGCGGCCGCCCCAAGGTGCTGGTGGCCGCACACCCCACCCGCGGCGTGGACGTGGGCGCCCAGGCGGCGATCTGGGAGCACCTGCGCCGGGCGCGCGGCGAAGGGCTCGCCGTGCTGCTGGTCTCGGCCGACCTGGACGAGCTGATCGGGATGTCGGACACGCTGCACGTCATCCTGCGCGGCCGGCTGGTCGCCCAGGCCGACCCCATGACGGTGACTCCCGAGGAGCTCGGCGCCGCCATGACCGGCGCCGGCCTGCAGAACGGCGCCGCCGCCGGCGGCGAAGGCGAGGGCGGCCAATGAGAATCCCCATCCCCACACCGGCGGCGGCCGTGGCGGCCGCCGTGGTCGGCGCCGCCGTCACCGCGGGCGCCGACATGGGGCTGCTCGCGCCCGCGGCGGCGGCGCTGGGCACCGCGGCGGCGTTCGGCGTGGTGCTGGTCTCCACCGCCCCCACCACCGACGACGCCGACACGCGCGTCCACCGGCTGCTGGTGACCCCCATCGCGCTGGTGCTGTCGGTGGTCGCCGCGCTGCTGGTGGGCGGGATCGTCGACTGGTGGCTGATCGAGCCGGTGGCCTACGTCCTGGGCGCGGCGGTCGGCGCGGCGGCGGCGTTCTGGCTCTACCGCCGGCTGGCCACCACCCTGGCGCTCTCCTTCGGCGCGGTCGTGGCGGCCGGTGTGCTCGCCCTGGCGGTGACCTCGCTGGTGCTGTGGCTCAGCGGCGTCGCGCCCTTCCACGCCTTCGGCCGGATGCTGGAGTTCGGGCTCCAGCCCGACAGCCTGGTCATCATGGTCAATTCCGGCACCACCTTCTACCTTTCGGCGGTGGCGGTGGCGATCGGCTTCAAGATGAAGCTGTTCAACATCGGCGTGGACGGCCAGTACCGGCTGGCGGCGCTGATGGCCGCGGCCGTGGGCGGGGCGTGGGTGCTGCCGCCGGTCGTCCACCAGGTGGTCGTGATCTCCGTCGCCGTCGCCGTCGGCGGCGTCTGGGCGGGCATCGCGGGCTATCTGAAGGTGGCGCGCGGGGTCTCCGAGGTGATCTCCACGATCATGCTGAACTCGGTGGCCACCGGTATCACCGCCTACCTGCTCAACACCGACCGGCTCGCGGTGCAGATCAGCACGAACAACATCGGCACCCCCGAGATCGCCGAGTCGGGGTGGGTGCCGGGCATCCCCGCCGGGTTCATGGGCGCCGACCGCGAGATCTTCGGCCTGGTGGTGCTGGCGATCGCGGTGGGCGTGGGCTACTGGGCGATGCTCAACCGCACCAGGTTCGGCTTCGACCTGCGCGCCACGGGCCAGTCGCCCACGGCGGCGCGGGCCAGCGGCATCGACATCAAGCGGATGGTGCTGCTGTCGATGGTCATCTCCGGGATGGTCGCGGGCCTGGTGGGCATGCCGCAGCTGCTCGGGCAGTCCCACTACTACGCGCTGGACTTTCCCACCGGCCTCGGGTTCACCGGCATCGCGATCGCGCTGCTGGGGCGCAACCACCCGGTCGGCATCGGTTTCGCCGCCCTATTCTGGGCGTTTCTGGACCAGTCCAGCCAGATCCTGGACTTCGAAGGCATTCCCAAGGAGATCGCCGTGGTCACCCAGGCCACCATCGTGCTGACCGTGGTCGTGGTGTACGAGGTCGTACACCGCTGGGGTCTGCGCTACCAGCAGCAGCAGGTGGGCCGCGAACTGGCCCGCGGCGACCGTGAGGGGGCGGCGGCGTCATGAGCCAGGACCTGTCGGTCTCCGAGGCACCGGCCGCTCCGGCTCCCGCGCGGTCGGGTGCACGTGCCCGGTGGCGGTTCGTCAGCATCGCCGTCGCGGCGTTCGTCGCGCTGGCGGGGGTGCGGGCCATCACCGGCCAACCGATGCTGACCAGCGCGGGCACCATCCAGGCGACGCTGGCGTTCGCCGTGCCGATCGGGCTGGCCGGGCTCGGCGGCGTGTGGGCCGAACGCGCCGGGATCATCAACATCGGCCTCGAAGGCATGATGGTGCTGGGCACCTGGTTCGGCGCCTACTTCGCCTGGAGCTTCGACAACCCCTGGGTCGGGCTCGTCGCCGGCGTGCTGGGCGGCATGGCGGGCGGCCTCATCCACGCGGTGGCGACGGTGACCTTCGGCGTCGACCACATCGTCTCCGGCGTGGCGATCAACATCCTGGCGGTGGGCGCGATGCGCTACCTGTCGCTGCTGTTCTTCGTCGGCGCGCCGGGCGGCGGCGCCGCCCAGTCGCCGCAGCTTCCGGAGTTCCCGCAGGTGGGGCTGCCGTTTGTGGCCGACCTGCTGGCGCCGGCGCGCGACTCGGGGATCTTCCTGGTCTCCGACACCGCCTCGCTGGTCACCGGGCTGACGACCGGCATGTCGGTGGTGACGCTGCTGGCGATCCTGCTGGTGCCGCTGACGTTCGCGGTGCTGTGGCACACGCCGTTCGGGCTGCGGCTGCGCTCGTGCGGGGAGAACCCCGACGCGGCGGAGTCGCTGGGGGTGCCGGTCTACGCCTACAAGTTCACCGCGGTGGTGCTCTCCGGCGGGTTCGCCGGGATGGGCGGGGTCTTCCTGGCGATGGTGGCCTCCTCGGTCTACCAGGAGGGCCAGACCGGCGGGCGCGGCTACATCGGTCTGGCCGCGATGATCTTCGGCAACTGGCGGCCCGGCGGGCTGGCGATGGGCGCCGGACTGTTCGGGTTCACCGACGCGCTGCAGGTGCGCGGCGGCGGAGGCGCGGTGCACGCGCTGCTGCTGCTGATCGCGGGGGCGCTGCTTGTGGCGGCCGCGGTGGTACTGGCCGCGGCGCTGCGGCGCATGCGCTCGACGCCGTCCTTCGCCGGCATGGCGGCGCTGTGCGGCGTGTTCGCCGTCGGCACCGCGCTCGCCGCGGCCGGCGGTACGGCGGCTGCCACCGGCGGGCCCGCGTGGTGGTGGGCCGTCGCCGCACTGGGCGCGGCCGCGGGTGCGGTCGCGGCGGTGCGGGCGGTGCGCTCGTGGCCGGACGCGGGCGGGCGCCTTCCGGTGCCGGCCCTGGTCGCGGCTCCCGCGGGGGTGGTCGTGCTGGTGGTGTACTTCGCGACCGACTCGCTGCCGGGGCAGCTGGTGACCTACAGCCCGCACATCGCGACCCTGCTGGTGCTGGCGCTGGCCTCGCAGCGGCTGCGCCCGCCGGCGAGCGTGGGGCGCCAATGGCGCAAGGGAAGGGCGTGAGCCCGGTGGACGCTTCTCCGCCGCACGAGGGCACCGGCATCGACTGGTCCGGGCTGCGGACCGAGGCCGCCCGGGCCCGCGACCGCGCGTACGCGCCCTACTCGGGGTTCCCCGTGGGCGCGGCCGCGCTGGTCGACGACGGCCGCACGGTGGCGGGCTGCAACGTCGAGAACGCCTCCTACGGGCTGGGGCTGTGCGCCGAGTGCGGCCTGGTCTCGGCGCTGTACGCCACGGGCGGCGGCAGGCTGCGCGCGTTCGCGTGCGTGGACCGCGCCGGGGACCCGCTGATGCCCTGCGGCCGGTGCCGCCAACTGCTCTACGAGCACGGCGGGGCCTCGCTCCTGGTCGACACCCCGGAGGGCGTCCTGCCGCTCGGCGACCTGCTGCCCCAGGCGTTCGGGCCCCAGGATCTGGGGCGCTGATGCGCGCCGGACAACCGGAGGCGGAGCGCTGACTCCGGGGCGCAGATATCGAGGCGCTGATACCGGGACTCCGGGACCGCAGCGCCGATTGCGGGGCGGTGGCGGGGCGGCCCCGTTACTGTGGGGGACCCCCCGATTCCATCATCGCCCGGGCGGGCCCGGCGCCGCCACAGGCGGCTTTGGGCTGTGGAAAAGCGTGGCGGAGCCACGCACCGGACCAGCTACTACAGGCCACGGGAGGCCCTGATGGAGGCCATCGACGTCATCACCGCCAAGCGCGACGGCGGCGAGCTCACCGGCGAGCAGATCAGGTGGGTCGTCGACGCCTACACCCGCGGGGCGGTGGCCGAGGAGCAGATGGCCGCGCTGAACATGGCCGTCGTGTGGCGCGGCATGACCCGCGCCGAAACCAGCGCGTGGACGCAGGCGATGCTGGACTCCGGCGAGCGGCTGGACTTCGGCGGCCTGGACCGGCCCACCACCGACAAGCACTCCACCGGGGGCGTCGGCGACAAGATCACCCTGCCGCTGACGCCGACCGTGGCCGCGTGCGGCGCGGCGGTGCCGCAGCTGTCGGGCCGCGGGCTCGGCCACACCGGCGGCACCCTGGACAAGCTGGAGTCCGTTCCGGGCTGGCGGGCCGACCTCTCGCCCGAGGCGATGCGCGTCCAGCTCGCCGAGGTCGGGTGCGCCGTGTGCGCCGCCGGACCCGGGCTGGCGCCGGCCGACCGCAAGCTCTACGCGCTGCGCGACGTCACCGGCACCGTGGAGTCGGTCCCGCTCATCGCCGCCTCGATCATGTCCAAGAAGCTCGCCGAAGGCACGGCCTCGCTGGTGCTCGACGTCAAGGTCGGCTCGGGCGCGTTCATGAAGGACGCCGCGTCGGCGCGGGAGCTGGCCGAGACGATGGTGGCGATCGGCACCGACCACGGTGTGCGCACCACCGCACTGCTCACCGGGATGGACACCCCGCTGGGCCGCCGCGTGGGCAACGCGCTGGAGGTGGCCGAGGCCGTCGAGGTGCTCTCCGGCGGCGGGCCGTCCGACGTCGTCGAGCTGACGGTGGAGCTGGCGCGGGAGATGCTGCGGGCCGCCGGTCTGGACGGCGCGCGCGATCCCGCCGAGGCGCTGCGCGACGGTTCGGCCATGGACGCCTGGCGGCGGATGATCGCCGCCCAGGGCGGCGATCCCGACGCGCCGCTGCCGGAGGCCGCCGAGCGGCGCGACATCCTCGCTCCCGCGACCGGCACCCTGACCCGCTTGGACGCCTACGCGGTGGGCGTGGCGGCCCGGCGGCTGGGCGCGGGCCGGGCCCGCAAGGAGGACCCGGTATCGGCGGGCGCCGGGGTGGAGCTGCACGCCAAACCGGGCGAGGAGATCCGGGCCGGCCGCCCGCTGTTCACCCTGCACACCGACGACCCCGCCCGCTTCGACAGCGCGGCCGAGGCGCTCTCCGACTCCTTCGCGGTCGACGGCCCGGCCCGGGGCCTGCCACTGGTCCTCGACCGGATCGGGTGAGGCGGCAAGGCCGCTCGAACGGCGGGCCGCGCTTGCCGCCCCCGACACCGCCGCGACGGCGCGTCCGGGAATCCGCCGACGGCCGTCAGGCGGATCGGCCGGGCCGGGAGGAGTGGTCCCCCGAACCGCGGCGGGGGCCGCCACGACGGCATCTCCCCTTCCGACGTCCGGCCGCCGGATCGGAGGGAGCTCCTACTTCGGCTCCTCGGGGAAAAGGGCCCGGACCGCGTGGGAGAGCTCCGCGAGGTGGGATGCCGCCTCGGCGCGGGCCGCCGCGGCGTCGCCGTCGACCGGGAGGACGACCTCCAGGTAGGCCTTCAGCTTGGGCTCGGTGCCCGACGGGCGCAGCGTGAGGCGGCCGCGCGCGGGGCCGCCGAGGCGGTAGCTCAGGGCGTCGGTGGCGGGCAGGCCGTGCAGGCCCGGGGCGAAGTCCTCCACGTCCTCCACCTCCAGCGGCCCGAACGCGCGCGGCGGCCGGGTGCGCAGGGCGCGCATGGTCTCGGGGATCAGCGCGAGGTCGGTGACCCGCACCGACACCTGGTCCGTCGAGTGCAGGCCGTACCGGCGCGCCTGGTCGTCGAGGAGGTCGAGCAGGGTGCGCCCCTCGCGCTTGGCGCCGGCCGCGAGAGCGGCCATGACCAGCGCCGCGCCGATTCCGTCCTTGTCGGCCACCGGGCGGCCGCGGTCTCCGGCCAGGCAGTAGCCCAGCGCCTCCTCGTAGGCGAAGACGCACCGCTCCCCCGGCCCGGCGGCCCGCACCAGCCACTTGAAGCCGGTCAGGGTCTCGGCGCAGCGCACCCCGTGCGCCGCGGCGATCTTGGGCAGCAGTCCGGCCGAGACGACGGTGGTCGCCACCATCCGGTCCTCGCCCGAGGTGCGGCTCAGCACGTACTCGGCCAGCAGCCCGCCGACCTGGTCCCCGGTCAGCAGGCCGTGACCGGGCACGGCCACCGCCAGCCGGTCGGCGTCGGGGTCGTTGGCCAGGACGATGTCGGAGCCCGCCCCGCTTCCACCGATCAGCGCGAGGTCCATGGCTCCGGGCTCTTCGGGGTTGGGGAACCGCACCGTCGGGAAGTCGGGGTCGGGCTGCTGCTGCTCGGGCACGGGCCGGGGCGCAGGGAAGCCCGCCCAGGAGAACGCGGTCGCCAGCGTCTGGCCGCCCACACCGTGCATGGGGGTGTAGGTGGAGGTCACGTCCCGGTCGTCGCCCAGCGGCAGCGTGCACAGCGCGGACACGTAGCGCTCCACCGCCTCCTCACCGAGGACCCGCCAGTCCTCCGACAGCGGCAGCCGGTCGACCGGACCCGCCGCATCGATGGCCGCCGAGATCTCGGCGTCGGCCGGCGGGACGATCTGGCTCCCGGCATCGGCGCCCGCGCCGCCGGTGTAGACCTTGTAGCCGTTGTCCTCGGGCGGGTTGTGGCTGGCGGTGACCATGATCCCGGCGTCGGCGCCCAGGTCGCGGACGTTGAAGGCCAGCACCGGCGTGGGGAGCGCGCGGGGCAGCAGCAGGGCGGTGCAGCCGGCGCCGGCCAGCACGGCGGCGGAGTCGCGGGCGAAGTCCGCCGAGCGGTGGCGGGCGTCGTAGCCGACGACCACGGTGGCTCCCGGGCCCGCCCACTGCGCCACGCCCGCGGCGGCGCGCATGACCGTCACCCGGTTCATCCTGTTGGGGCCGGCGCCGAGCCTGCCGCGCAGCCCGGCCGTGCCGAACTCCAGGCGGGAGCCGAACCTGTCGGCCAGGCCGTCCTCGTCGCCGGCGTCGAGCAGCCCGGCCAGCTCCGCGCGGGTCGCGGGGTCGGGGTCCTGCTCCAGCCAGGCCCGTGCCGCCGAGCGGTGGGAACCGTCGGAGTCGCCCATGGCCGGCGCCTCCCTCCGTGTCGTGCGTTTGGTGGTCGGGACAGAAGCGGCGCCGCCTCTCCGCCGGAGCCGCGGGCCGCGGCACGGCATGGCGTCCGGGACCCGTGCGGGCCCCGCACGGGCGGCGCCTCCCGACTCTAGCCCGCCGGCCCTACTGCCCCTGTGCGGGCTCCAGCCGCTCCACCAGCGAGGCGAGCAGAGCGCCGACGTCGGTCGCGGCGTCGCGCCCGGTGGCCAGCACCTCCTCGTGGTCCAGCGGCTGGCCGGACAGCCCGGCCGCGACGTTGGTGACCAGCGACAGGGCGAGCACGTCGGCCCCGGCCTCGCGGGCGGCGATCGCCTCCAGCGCGGTGGACATGCCGACCAGGTCGGCGCCCATCGCCCGCAGCATGCGGATCTCGGCGGGTGTCTCGAAGTGCGGGCCGGGCATGGCGGCGTAGACGCCCTCGGCGAGCGCGGGGTCGATCTCCTTGGCGAGTCCGCGCAGCTTCGCCGAGTAGGTCTCGGTGAGGTCGACGAAGGTCGCGCCCTGCAGCGGCGAGCGCCCGGTGAGGTTGATGTGGTCGGCGATGAGGACCGGCGACCCGACCCCGAACGCGGGGTTGAGCGACCCGGCCGCGTTGGTGAGGACGACGGTCGACGCGCCGGCGGCGACCGCCGTGCGCACACCGTGGGCGACCGCCTGGGCTCCGTGGCCCTCGTAGAGGTGGGTACGGCCGAGGAACACCAGCAGGTCGCGGTCGCCGCTGCGGAGGCTGCGGACGCTGCCGCTGTGGCCCTCGACCACCGGCGGCACGAAGCCGGTCAGCTCACTGGTGGGCACCTCGGCGCCGCCGGAACCGAACGCGTCGGCGGCGGGCGCCCACCCCGATCCCATGACCAGGGCGACGTCGTAGAAGTCGACGCCGGTAAGGGACCGCAGCTGTTCGGCTGCCTTCTCTGCTGCTGCGTACGGATCGGTCGTCACGGGGACTTACCTCCAGGGTGGTGGCTCTCGCGGTCGGGCCCGCGCAGTGATCTTGGCGCGCTGCGCCCCGCGCTGGCAACGGCGAACCGCCATGGGGCGGCGAACCGTTCGGCTCGCCTACACCGCACCGGCGCCGGGGGCGGATTCACGCGAGGGCCATGCGCAGCACGGCGCGCGGGGCCGACACGCCGTCGAGCAGCCGGTCTCCGGTCGGCGCGAACCCCCCTGCGCGGTAGGCGCGCACGGCCGCCCGGTTCAACTCGCTGACGACGACGAACACCTCGGCCGCGTCGGGATGCACGCTGCGCACGAGCGCCTCAACGGCGGCGCAGGCGCGGCGGCCGATCCCCTGGCCCTGGCGTTCCGGTGCGAGGTAGAAGGCGCGCAGCATGACGGCGCGCGCCGTGTCGGCGGCGATGCCGGTGAGCTCGGCGCGGGCGCCGCCGCGGTCGATGATGCCGAAACCGGCCGGCTCGCCACCGGCCAGCACGGCGAACGGGGTGCGGTCGGGGTCGGCGTCGGCCCGCGGCAGGGTCTCGACCGCCTCGGTGACCAGGGCGCGCTGGCCGGGCGCCACCCGGATGCGCAGCACGGCCGCGCGCAGGCGCTCCACCTCGGGGCCGGAGCGGTCCAGCCGCACCAGCGCGACGGAGGTCCGCGCCCCCGCACGGCCCGCGCCATCCGCGGTCCTCTCGACCACCTCGATCACCTCCTGCGCGGCCCGGCGCACGGCGCGCGGCCGAGTGCGGCGTTCTCCGGATACGACCGGCGCGGACTGCGGCGGGCGGCGACGGCGCCTTCCACTATGCCAGAGGCCCCCTCGGCGGAGAGGGAACGCGGGGGCGGGCGCGCGGCAATCGGTTGTGGCGTGCCCGGCCGGTTGCCCGCCCGGCGGGGGCGGTGGTGGCGATGGTGGCGGTGGAGGTAGGGACGGCGGCGGGGGCGCGTGTGGCCGGGCCCGTGATCACCGGTAAGGGTGCCCGCCGGTTGCGCATGCGACGAGGGCAGCGAAGGCCGCGGAGGGCAGAGCCCGCGAACACCGGGGCGGGTCCCCGCCGGTTACGCACCCGACGGGGGCAGCGAAGGCCCCGGATGGCCCGGCCCGCGATCACCGGTCCGGATAGTCGCCGGTCAAGCCCGCGACGAGGCAGCAAGGACGGCGGTAGGCCAGGCCCGCGAACAACGGGACGGGTACGGGTCCCCACTGGTCACGCACCCGACGGGGGCAGCGAAGGCCCCGGATGGCCCGGCCCGCGATCATCGGTCCAGATGGTCGCCGGTCAGGCAGGAGACGAGGCAGCGAGGCCGGTTGCGCGCCGGTCGTGGCGGTGGCATCTGGAGTGAGGCCGCCCTTCACTCCCGCCCGGGCGCGCACGGAGGGGGACAAAACGGGCATTTGGGACCCAAGATCCCCACGAGTGGCGACAAACCAGCCTTCCACCTCACAACAGCCCCTCAGCCTGCCGCACTCCCTTCTCCGGTGGGGGGATTCATGCGTCTATGTCCGAATTGCACCCCACAGAAACCCTTCGCACCGGACCGCGGGGCGACGAGACCCGCCAAATACACCCCTCAGCAGCCCCAAAACGCCGGTTCGCGCGGTCTCGTCACCGCGCAAAGCCAACCCAGAGCATTTGATTCCGACAAACCAGACGATTCGCGCCACATTCTTTCGTATAGCGGAAGAACGCGAGTACAGTGATGCCGTCCTGCGGATCGCGCCGGACTCGTGCCCCAGCGGCGATACGCCCCCGCCCCCGCCTCACACCACCCGAACCGACGAACGCGGGCCTGGCCACTCACTGCCTTCGCTGCCGACGTCGGGTGCGCAACCGGAGGGCTACCCGCGCCGATGGACGCGGGCCCAACCACCCGCCGCCCTCGCCGCCCACGTCGGGCGCGCCACCGGCGAGTACCTGAACCGATGAACGCGGGCCCAACCACCCGCCGCCCTCGCCGCCCACGTCGGACGCGCAACCGGCAAGCACCCCTACCGATGGGCGCGGGGCTCAGCCGCCCGCTGTCCTCGCTGCCTCGTCGCATGCCCCACCGGCGAACACCCGAACCGACGAACGCGGGCCCAACCACCCGCCGCCCTCGCCGCCCACGTCGCATGCCCCACCGGCGAGCACCCGAACCGACGAACGCGCGCCCAACCACCCACCGCCCTCGCCGCCCACGTCGGACGCGCAACCGGCAAGCACCCCTACCGATGAACGCATGCTCAGCCGCCAGTGGCCGTTGCTGCCTCGTCGCATGCCGACCGGCGAACACCCGAACCGACGAACACGGGCCCAACCACCCACCGCCCTCGCCGCCCACGTCGGACGCGCAACCGGCGAACACCCGAACCGGTGGGCGCCCGGCCCGGTGTTCTCGGGCACTGGCACCCACCGCACGCGCAGCCGACAGGCGGCCGGACCGATCCGGGCGGGCGTGTCTACATCCCGACCGGGTGCCAGACGGTCTTGGTCTCAAGGAACGGAGTCATCCGCGATATCCCCGGGTCGGCGAGCCAGTCCTCGCGGCCGCCGGGGCGGATGACGCGCTTGAGCGTCTGGGCGGCGCTGCGTTCGAGGTCGGCGGCGGACTCGGGGGCGGCTCCGGTGAGGTCGAGGCCGTTCACGTCGGCGTGGGAGGCCAGGTGCGGCGCCAGATCGCCGGTCCTTCCGGTGAGGATGTTGACGACTCCGCCGGGCAGGTCGGAGGTGGCCAGCGCCTCGGCGAGGGTGACAGCGGGCAGCGGAGCGCGCTCGCTGGCGACGACCACGGCGGTGTTGCCGGTGGCGATTACCGGCGCCACCACCGACACCAGGCCCAGCAGCGGCCCCGCGGGCGGTGCGAGGACCGCCACCACTCCGGCGGGTTCGGGCTGGGAGAGGTTGAAGTAGGGCCCGGAGACGGGATTGGCGGCGCCGAGGACCTGGGAGACCTTGTCGGACCAGCCGGCGTAGTACACCCACCGGTCGACGGCGGCCGAGACGAGTTCGTCGGCCCGGGCGGGCCCGATGCCGTCGGCCTCGTCGATCTCCGCGGCGAACTGGGCGCGGCGGCCCTCCATCATCTCGGCGACCCGGTAGAGGATCTGGCCGCGGTTGTAGGCGGTGCGCCCGGACCAGCCGGGGAACGCGGAGCGCGCGGCGACCACGGCGTCGCGGGCGTCCTTGCGGGACGCGAGGGCGGCGTTGGCGAGGTGGGCGCCGCCTGATGCGGTCACGGGATAGCACCTGCCTGACTCGGAACGGGGGAAGGCCCCGCCCACGTAGAGCTTGTAGGTCTTGCGCACCGCAACCCGCCCCGCGGCCGGGGCGTCGGGCGGAACAGCGCCACCCGCACCGGTGCCGGCACCGGCCCGAGCCGGGCCGTCCGGCCCACCCATGTGCTCGGGCTCACCCGTGCGCTCGGAGTCACCGGAACCGAACGCCTCCACGGACTCGCCCCGCTCCACAGGCTCGCCCCGTTCCGCGAGGTCGGCAGGCTCAGCAGGCTCGGCGAGTTCGGCGCGCTCGGGGTGCACCTCGGGTCGCCCGGACCGCGGCGCCGCCGCGGAGGGCGCGCTGACGCGCGGCCCCTCAGCGGCGTCCACTGCGCGGCCGTCCGCACCGGGCGCGGCGCGCGGGGGCTCGGGGTGCTCAGGCGGCGTGGACAAGGTATGCCTCCAGTCCGTGGCGGCCGCCCTCGCGGCCGTAGCCGGATTCCTTGTATCCGCCGAAAGGGCTGGCCGGGTCGAACTTGTTGAACGTGTTGGACCAGATGACGCCCGCGCGCAGCCGCTCGGCGGTCCACAGCATGCGCGAGCCCTTCTCGGTCCACACCCCCGCCGAGAGTCCGTAGGGGGTGTTGTTGGCCTTGGCCACGGCCTCCTCGGGGGTTCGGAAGGTCAGAACCGACAGCACCGGCCCGAAGATCTCCTCGCGGGCGATGCGGTGGGCCTGGGTGACGCCGGTGAACACGGTGGGCGCGAACCAGTAGCCCTTCTCGGGCAGCGGGCACCGGGGCGACCAGCTCTCGGCGCCTTCCTCGGCGCCGGCGCGGGCGAGCTCGCGGATGCGTTCGAGCTGCTCGGCGGAGTTGATCGCGCCGATGTCGGTGTTCTTGTCCAGGGGGTCGCCCAGCCGCAGCCGCTCGATGCGGGCGCGCAGGCGCGACAGCAGCTCCTCGGCCGCCGACTCCTGCACCAGCAGCCGCGAGCCGGCGCAGCACACGTGCCCCTGGTTGAAGAAGATGCCGGAGACGATGCCCTCGACCGCCTGGTCCAGGGCCGCGTCGTCGTAGACGATGTTGGCGCCCTTGCCGCCGAGCTCCAGGGTGAGGCGCTTGCCGGTGCCGGCGACGGCGCCCGCGATCTCGCGGCCGACCGCGGTGGAGCCGGTGAAGGCCACCTTGTCGGCGCCGGGGTGGTTCACCAGGGCCCTGCCGGTCCCGCCGGCGCCCGTGACGATGTTGACGACCCCGGGCGGAAGCTCGGCCTCCTGGCAGATCTCGGCGAAGGCGAGCGCGGTCAGCGGCGTGGTCTCGGCGGGCTTGAGCACGACGGTGTTGCCCGTGGCCAGCGCGGGCGCGATCTTCCAGGCGAGCATCAGCAGCGGGAAGTTCCACGGGATGACCTGGGCGGCCACGCCGACCGGGCGCGGCGCGGGCCCCATGCCCGCGTAGCCGAGCTTGTCGGCCCACCCGGCGTGGTAGAAGAAGTGCGCGGCGACCAGCGGGAGGTCGACGTCGCGGGTCTCCTTGATCGGCTTGCCGTTGTCGAGGGTCTCCAGGACGGCCAGCTCGCGGGACCGCTCCTGGAGGATCCGCGCGATGCGGAACAGGTACTTGCCGCGCTCGGCGGCGGGCATGGCGCCCCAGGCGCCCTCGAAGGCGCGGCGGGCGGCGGCGACGGCGCGGTCGACGTCGGCCTCGCCGGCGACGGCGACGTCCGCCAGGTGCTCCTCGTCGGCGGGGTTGAGCGTGGCCATGCTCTGCCCGGACTCGGCCGGCGCGAACGCGCCGTCGACGAACAGCTCGTAGCCCGAGCGCAGCCGCACCGCGGCCCGGGATTCGGGCGCCGGCGCGTACTCGAAGATCCGGTCGGCCTTGTCTTCCACTGCTCGGCCTCTCAGTCCAGGGTGTAGTAGTCGGGGCCGGAATAGGTGCCCGTGGACAGCCGGGTGCGCTGCATCAGCAGGTCGTTGAGCAGACTGGAGGCGCCGAGCCGGAAGTGGTCGGCGTCGAGCCAGCCGTCGCCGGCGACCTCGTTCACCAGGACCAGGTACTTCAGCGCGTCCTTGGTCGTGCGGATGCCGCCGGCGGGCTTGACGCCGACGCGGCGCCCGGTGGCGGCGAAGTGGTCGCGTACCGCCTCCAGCATGATCAGGGTGACGGGCAGCGTGGCGGAGGGCGCGACCTTGCCGGTGGAGGTCTTGATGAAGTCGGCGCCGGCGTGGATGGCCAGCCAGGACGCGCGGCGGACGTTGTCGTAGGTGGCGAGCTCGCCGGTCTCGAGGATCACCTTCAGGTGGGCGCCCCCGCAGGCCTCCTTGATCGCGGTGATCTCGTCGTGGACGGTGCGGTAGTCGCCGGCGAGGAACGCGCCGCGGTCGATCACCATGTCGATCTCGGCGGCGCCGTCGGCGACGGCGCGGCGGGTGTCGGCGAGCTTGGCCTCCAGCGGCGCGCGCCCCGACGGGAAGGCGGTGGCCACCGACGCGACCTTGACCCCGGAGCCGGCCAGCGCCTCGGCGGCCGTGGCGACGAGGTCGGAGTAGACGCACACCGCGGCCGCCGGCGGCACGGTGGGGTCGGCGGGGTCGGGGCGCATCGCCTTGGCCGAGAGCGCGCGGACCTTGCCGGCGGTGTCGGCGCCCTCCAGCGTGGTCAGGTCGATCATGCCGATGGCGAGGTCGATCGCCCGAGCCTTGGCGGCGGTCTTGATGGAGCGCGTGGAGAGGTCGGCGGCGCGCGCTCGGGCGCCGACCTCGTCGACTCCGGGCAGCCCGTGCAGCAGCGCCCGCAGCGACGTGTTCGACGCCGCCTGGTCGGGTGGAAGGACGGTCTCGGGCACGGGCACCTCACGCGGGTCGCGGGTCGGGGACGCCCGGTCGGCTGCTTGTGGCACCGGCGGGCAACGCCCCCATAGTGCCACGTCACCATCGCGCGGGGGCGACGGGCAAGCCCGCTTGTGGACGGCGGCGCCGGGGACGCCGCCTTCGGCGGTGGGGCATGATGGAGTGCGGCACCCGTCCTGCGGTGGAGGAGTCCCCGCAGGGTTCATCGTCAGGCGAGCGGCCGCGCGGTGCGGCGGCACGGAGGGAGGCGGCGGGAGTGGCCGAGTTCCGCATCAGCTCCGACACCGGCGACCTGGATCTGCGGCGGCTCGCAGCCGATCTCGTGGAGTCGCAGGGCTGGGCCCGCGACCAGGTGAGCATCTGGCAGAACCGCGGCGGCGGCGACGTGGTGGTGACCGTCGACCCGGCGCTGCTGGAGAGGCGGGCCCCCGATCCGCTCGCGGCCTCCGTGCACACCCGCAGCGACGTGCATCGGGCGTGCGAGACGCTGCGGCGCAGCGACCCCTCGCTGCGCGGCGTCGACTTCGCCGAGCTGCGCGAGGAGGCGGCCCGGTTCTTCGCGGCCGGCTGGACGCTGGGCGACCTCCTGCACGCCCTGGGCCACCGCTACGACGGCGCGCAGTGGCCGCAGGGCGAGGGCTACGAGGGCGTCGAGTGGCTGCAGCACCGGCTGCGCAACTGGAAGTCGGAGACGGGTGACATCCGCCCGTCGGTCTCCCAGGAGGGCGCCCAGATGCGCATCGTCGGCCGGATCGGGCTGCCCGACGACCTGGGGGCGCCCGCCGAAGGCCCCGGCGCGCCCCGGCGCGCGGCCTCGCCCGAGACGGCGCGCGCGGCCGCCGACGACGCCCGCCGCCTGATGCGCGCCCAGTCGCGCACGACCAGCGACTCCCTGGAGCACCGCGACCGCACCGCCGCCCACATCACCCGCCGCAGGCACTGACGCGCGCGGCGGCGGCCCGCCTCCGCACTGCGTGGGGCGCACACCGGCGCGCCAGGCCGCCGACACCCCCACCGGCCCCGACCGCCCTCGCCCCGAACCCGCCCGACCCCCGCGACCGTGCGACCGCCCTCGCCCCGAACCCGCCCGACCCCCGCGACCCTGCGACCGCACATCCGCGCGACGCGTGGCGCGGGGTAGCGCGGGCGCCCGTGCGGCCCGCTGATACTTTCGCTGTCCATGGGGTCAGGTACTCGCCCGAGCGGCCGGCGCAAGCGCACCTTCATCGAGGAGGCCCGGCGCGCGCAGATCGTCTCCGCGGCCATCGACACCGTCGCCGAGGAGGGCTACGCCAACGCCTCGCTGGCCCGCATCGCACAGCACGCCGGTATCAGCAAGGGCGTCATCTCCTACCACTTCTCCGGCAAGGACGAGCTGATGGAGCAGGTCGTCGAGCAGGTCTACTCGACGATCGCGGACTTCGTGCTGCCGCGCGTGGCCGAGGCGCCCGACGAGCGCGCCGCCGTGCGGACCCACATCCTGGCCGTGGCCGACTACATGCGCGGAAACCGCGAGCAGCTGATGGCCCTGTCCGGCATCTTCGACGGCATGCCGGCCCCCGCGGGCTCCCCGGGCTACCGCATGAAGGTGAGCGAGCCGGTCTACCGGGCGATCGAGGAGCGCCTGCGCGCGGGGCAGGACCGGGGCGTGCTCCGCGACTTCGACGTGCGCGTCGTGGCGGTGTCCCTCCAGGCCTCGATCGACGGCATGTTCGCGTACTGGGTGGCCCATCCGGACCACGACCTGCACGCCCACGCCGCCGAACTCGCCGATCTCATCGACCGCTCTGTGCGCCCCGACTCCCCCGCCTGAGGCCCGCGCCGGTCCGCACCGGGCTGCACCCGTCCGCGGGCGCGCCGGCGCTGCGCCGCCGCGGCACGCCGCCCCTGACCCGACTCGGGGTCGACTCAGGGGGCGCTCGGGGACAACCCCCATTTCGTTCCTGTCCGTTTAACCAGAAAACTGGCCGAGTGGACAAAAAACAGTCCGACCGAACAGAATTTCAACCAGCGAACGAACCTCCGCCGCAGCACGGACCGCCTCCGGATCAAACACCCATGGCATCGGACCGGCCCCTCGTCGCCCCGCCGCACGGCGGCGCCGCCTCCCCTACCCGACCGCGGCTGCACTACCTCGACCACCTGCGCGCCGCGCTGACGGTGCTGGTGGTGCTGCACCACGCCGCCCTGGCCTACAGCAACATCCCGGCCTGGTACTACATCGACCCCGGCGACGACTCCAGCAGCGTGCTGCTCGACGCCTTCCTCGCGCTCAACCAGACCTTCTTCATGGGGTTCTTCTTCCTGATCTCCGGGTTCTTCACGCCCGGCTCCCACGACCGCAAGGGCGCCCGCGGCTTCCTGCACGGCAGGCTGGTGCGGCTGGGCCTGCCGCTGCTGATCTACCTGGTGCTCCTGCGCCCCGTGGTCTACCTCGGGATCTACCTGAACGAGACCGACCCGGCGCCCTACTGGCGCTTCTACCTGGCGACGTGGGAGCCCGGCCCCATGTGGTTCGTCGAGACACTGCTGGTCTTCGCCCTGGTATACGCGCTGGTCAGGCGGATCCGGCCGAAGCGCCGGACCGCGGCCCCGACCGCGGAGGCGATCCGCCCGGCCGGGCCGGCTCCCATGCCCGGTCCGGCGGCCGTCGCCGGCTTCGTGGCCGTCCTGGTGGCGGCCACCTACCTGTGGCGCATCGTGGTGCCCGGCGACGCCGCCTGGCCGGTCGTCGGGCTGCCCACCCCCGGCTTCATGCCGCAGTACGTCCTGCTGTTCGCCGCGGGGGTGCTGGCCTTCCGCAAGGGCTGGCTCAACGCCGTCCCGCGCTGGGCGGGCCGGGGCGGAGCGGGCGCCGCCCTGCTCATGGCGCCGGTCTACCTGCTCCTGGCGAGCACGGTGTACGAGGAGGCACTCCTGCCCGGCAGCTGGCAGTCGCTGGCGGTGGCCGCCGCGGAGAACATCCTCGCCGTGGGCGCCGTGCTGGCGCTGCTGGCCCTGTTCCAGCGGCTGTTCAACCGGCGCTCGGCCGTCGGGGCGTTCCTCTCCGACCAGGCCTATGCGGTCTACTTCCTGCACCCTGTCGTGCTGATCGGTCTGAACTACGCCCTGTCCTGGTGGGAAGCGCCATCGGTCGCCGAGTTCGCCGTCGTGGCCGCGCTCGGACTACCGCTGTGCTGGGGCGCGGCCTACCTGCTGCGCTCGCTCCCGCGCGCCGATCGCGTGTTCTAGCCGCTCTCGTCCGGATACGCCGCGGCGGACGGGAACGGGGCGGGCGCGCCGGTCGACGCGGCGACCGGCGCGCCCGCCCCCTCAGAAGAACTCCACCAGCCGCTCGATGGGGGCGACCTCGCGGAAGCGCTCGTGCTCCTCGGGCGGTTCGGCGTGCTCCAGGACCCAGGTGGCCGGGTGGGGCACCAGGACCGCGCCCATGCCCGCCTCCAGCGCGGGCAGCACGTCCGAGCGCACCGAGTTGCCGATCATCCAGGTGTGCTCGGGGTCGAGGCTGTGGGTGCGCCCGAACTCGCGGTAGGCGTCGGGGTCCTTCTCCGGCACGATCCCCAGGCCGGCGAACAGCGCGGCCACACCCGAGACGTCGATCTTGCGCTGCTGCTCCTCGGGGTGGCCCTTGGTCAGCAGGTAAAGGGTGTGCCGCTCCCGCAGCGCGTGCAGGGTCTCCAGCACGCCTTCCAGCAGGACGGTCTCGCCTTCGACGACGCGCCTGCACAGCCGGTGCAGGTAGGCGCGGTCGGCGTCGCCCACACCGGCGCGGGGCCGCAGCCGGGCCAGGCAGTCGCCCAGGCTGCGCTCGAAGACGCGGGCGCCGTAGCCGTAGGCGGCGCTGTTCTCGCGCTCGATCTCGGTCAGCGCCGCGCGCACCTCGGCGCGCGGCAGTTCCGGGCGGCCGACGTAGTCGATGAACTCCTCGATCGCCCGCTCGAAGAGGACGTTGCACTCCCAGAGCGTGTCGTCGGCGTCGAAGATCAGGTTCATCGGACGCGGCATGCGGCCTCCCTCCCCGCGTGGACGTCTTCGCCACAGGGGAGGCTACCGGCACCCGCGCCGACCCGCAGCGGGGAATCCGCGTACCCCGGTTTCGGCTGATCATCCCCGCGCGTGAATGCGCGGCCCTTTGCCGGGGCATATCCCGACAGCGCACACGGGCAGCCGGGTCCACCACGGGAGGCACCATGCAGGAACCGTCCCTCTCGCACCTGCTGCCGGTCGAGGCGATCGCCACCGGCACCGAGGCCGAGGACTGGCGGGCCGCGATCCGGGCGGCCGGCGAGCTCCTGGTCACCACAGGCGCAACCACCGCCGCCTACATCGACGAGATGCAGACGGCAGTGGACCAGTACGGGCCCTACATCGTGATCGCCCCCGGACTCGCCCTGGCCCACTCCCGGCCCTCCCCCGCCGTGCTGCGCACCGGGCTCTCCTGGGTCGGACTGAAGACGCCGGTGGAGTTCGGGCACAGCACGAACGACCCGGTCCGTCTGGTGATCGGGCTCGCCGCGGTCGACCACGACGGCCACTCCTCGGCGCTGTCGCGGCTGGCGCGGCTGCTGGCCGACCCCGACCGGCTGGAGCGGCTGAGCGGCGCGACCGACGCCGAGCTGATCCACGGCACCATCAGCGAGTACGAATCGAGCGAAGAGACATGAAGATCCTGGCTGTCTGCGGCATGGGAATCGGCACGAGCATCCTGCTCAAGAGCAACGCGGAGAAGGCCGCGAAGGACCTGGGGCTGGACGCCGACGTCGAGGTGGCCGACATCGGCACGGCCCGCGGCGCCGCCAGTACCGCCGACGTGGTGCTGACCTCCGGTGAGCTCGCGGCCGAGCTGGGGGACATGGGCGTGCCCGTGGTCGTCGTGGACAACTTCGTCGACGGCGACGAGGTCCGCAACAAGCTCGGCACCGCGCTCGGGCTCTAGCCGCACCGGGCCGCGCCCGCGGCCTCGCCCCGCCCGCCACGGCACGCCGCCGCCCACCCCCGCGGCCACGCGGCGGGGCTCCGCGAGCCCCGGCCGCCGCACTCGCCGAATGATTCCCCGATCCCAGGAGCGCCCCAATGGAGTGGATCGTCGCCGTCGCGCAGTTCGTCGTCAACGAGGTCCTCAGCGTCCCGGCCTACATGGTCGGCCTGATCACCGCGGTCGGCCTGATCGCCCTGCGCAGGTCGGTCGGCCAGATCGTGGGCGGAGGGCTCAAAGCGGTCCTGGGCTTCCTGCTGATCGGCGCGGGGGCCGGGATCGTCGTCGCCGCGCTGGACCCGCTGGGCCAGATGATCCAGGGGGCCGCCGGCGCCCAGGGGGTGGTCCCGACCAACGAGGCGATCGTGGCCATCGCCCAGGACCGGTTCGGCGCCCAGGTCGCCTGGATCATGATCGCGGGGTTCGCGCTGAGCCTGGTGCTGGCGCGCTTCACCCCGCTGCGCTACGTGTTCCTGACCGGCCACCACATCCTGTTCATGGCCACGCTGCTGACCATGGTGCTGGCGACCACGGACCTGCCCACCTGGCTGGCCGTGCTGTTGGGCGCGGTCCTGCTGGCGGCGGTGATGGTGTCGCTGCCCGCTCTCGCCCAGCCCTGGACGCGCCGGGTCGGCGGCGACGGCAAGATCGCCATCGGGCACTTCGGCACGCTGGGCTATGTGGCCTCGGGCGCCACCGGCCAGCTGGTCGGGCGCACCAGCCGCAGCACCGAGGACCTGAAGCTGCCCGAAGGGCTGCGGTTCCTGCGGGACTCGATGGTGGCCACCGCGCTGTCGATGGTGCTCATCTACTTCGTGGTGGCGCTGGTGTACTGGGCGCGCCAGGGCACCGCCGCCGCGCTGGAGATGTTCCCGCCCGCAGAGGGCATCGACCCCACCATCGGGCACTTCCTCATGCAGGCGGTCATGCAGGGCCTGCAGTTCGGCATCGGCGTCGCGGTGATCCTCTACGGCGTGCGCACCATCCTGGGCGAGCTGGTGCCGGCCTTCCAGGGCATCGCCGACCGCGTGGTGCCGGGCGCGGTGCCGGCGCTGGACGCGCCCATCGTCTTCCCGTTCGCGCAGAACGCCGTGCTGGTCGGGTTCCTCTCCAGCTTCGTCGGCGGCCTGGTGACGCTGGCGGTGATGGCGTCGGTGATCAACCCGGCCTTCGGCCTGGCGCTGATCCTGCCCGGCCTCGTGCCGCACTTCTTCACCGGCGGCGCCGCGGGCGTCTACGGCAACGCGACCGGTGGACGGCGCGGCGCTGTGGCGGGCGCGTTCGTCAACGGTGTGCTGATCACGCTGCTGCCGGCGTTCCTGCTGGGCGTACTGGGCGACTTCGGCGACGCCAACACCACCTTCGGCGACGCCGACTTCGGCTGGTTCGGCATCGTGATCGGCTACGCCTTCCGCGCCGGCGACGCGGGCGGCGTGGTAGTGGCGCTGCTGGTCGCGGCGGTCCTGCTCGCGGGCGCGGTCTGGGTGCAGAAGCGCGCCGTCGACCGGGGCTGGGACCCCGGTGCCCGGCACGAGGCGGCGCTGGCCGAGCGCGCACAGGCCGAGGAGGCAGAGAAGGCCAGGGCCGCCGAGGCGGCCGACGCGTCCCGCGAGGACGGCGGGTCCGGAAGCGGGCCCGGGTCCTCGGGCGAGGGTTCGGCACCGCCGGACCAGCGGGGCTGACCGCCGCTGCGGGGCCGAAGGCGGGGCACCGCTGAGACGCCGCCGAACGGCCCGGCCGGTCGGGCCGGCGGCGTCAGGCCCCGCCTACCGCGTCATTTCGCTGCGCGTGGAGCCAGCGCGCGCTGGAGGAGGATGAACGCGAACAGCAGCGCTCCGGCGACGATGCGGGTCCACCAGGAGCTGAGCGTGCCCTCGAAGACCAGGATCGTCTGGATAGTGCCCAGGGTCAGCACGCCGATCACGCTGCCCAGCACATAGCCGAACCCGCCGGTGAGCAGAGTCCCCCCGATCACCACCGCGGCGATCGCGTCCAGCTCCATGCCCAGGCCGTGCAGGCTGTTGCCGGAGGCGATGTAGAGGGTGTACAGCACCCCGCCCAGCGCCGCGCAGAACCCGCTGATCGTGTAGACCCCGACCTTCACCCGGCCCACCGCCAGGCCCATGAGCATCGCCGAGGACTCGCTCCCGCCCACCGCGTAGACGCTGCGGCCGAACCGGGAGCGGTGCAGCACGTAGGCCGCCGCCCCCGCGGCCGCCAGCGCGACGACCGCGCCGACGCTGAGGGAGGTCCCGCCCGGGAGCGGCACCCGCGTCTGGGCGAGCGTGGAGAAGAGCGGGTCGGTGATCGGGATCGACTCGGTGCTGATGAGGTAGCACAGGCCGCGCGCGAAGAACATGCCGCCGAGCGTGGCGATGAAGGGCTGCACCCCGTAGAAGTGGATGATGCAGCCCTGGGCGAGGCCGATGGCGGCCCCGGCCAGCAGCGCGACCGGTATCACCAGCAGCGGGGGCCACCCCTCGCGCAGCAGCCAGGCGCAGAGCATCGCCGACAGCGCCAGCACCGACCCGGTCGACAGGTCGATGCCGCCCGCCAGAATCACGAACGTCACCCCCACCGCCAGCACCACCAGGAAGGAGTTGTTCACCAGGAGGTTGAGCGCGACCTGCGGTTCCAGGAACCCGGTGTAGCGCACGGACCCGGCGGCGAACAGCAGCACGAGCACGGTGGCGGCCATGGCCACGGGGATGAACCGGCGCCGGCCCTCCAGCAGCTCGCGGGTGCGGTGGACCGCCCGGGACAGCTCGGGGAGGGTGGAAGGCGTTGTCATCGCTGCACCTCCGGTGCGCCCGGGCTTCCGGCGTTCGTCGCCGCGGTCGTCACGTCGTCCTCCTCGGTCGGCGCCGGGCCGGGACCGGTCCGCGCCCGGATCGGCGGTCCCCCGCGCCGGAACGGCGCCGCGACCTGCGCGCGGAACCGCGGCGACTGCAGCAGGCACACCAGGAACACCACGATCGCCTTGAACACCAGCGCGCTCTCCGGCGGCACGCCCATGGTGTAGACGGTGGTGGACAGCGTCTGCACGATGAGCGCGCCCAGCACCGTCCCCGCGATCGAGAAGCGCCCTCCGGTGAGCAGGGTCCCCCCGATGACGACGGCGAGGATGGCGTCCAGCTCGATCCACAGCCCGGCGTTGTTGCCGTCGGCGCTGCCGGTGTTGGCGCTGATGATGACCCCGGCGAGTCCGGCGCACAGCCCGCAGAAGGTGTAGGCCGCCACGGAAAGTCCGGTCGCGCGGATCCCGGCCAAGCGCCCGGCCTCTGCGTTGCCGCCGACCGCCTCGATGAGCAGGCCGAGGGCGGTGCGGCGCACCAGCAGCCACATCAGCAGGACC
This sequence comes from Streptomonospora halophila, assembly GCF_039542725.1. Taxonomy (NCBI): domain Bacteria; kingdom Bacillati; phylum Actinomycetota; class Actinomycetes; order Streptosporangiales; family Nocardiopsidaceae; genus Streptomonospora; species Streptomonospora halophila. Next base: position 135,701 of record NZ_BAABIK010000005.1, read on the forward strand.
GTGGTCGCCGCCACGATCACGGTGAACGGCACGGCGGCCAGGCTGCCCGCCGCGATCTCGCGGTAGGGCTCGCTGCGCACCGTGGTGATCTGGCCGCCGGTGATCAGCTGGGCGAGCCCGCGGCCGGCGACCATGAGGATGAGCGTGGCCACGATCGGCTGGATCCGCAGCACCGAGACGAGGAACCCGTTCCACAGCCCCAGCAGCGCCGACGCACCCAAGGCGACGGCGACCGCCGCGGCCGCCGTCGCCGCCGATCCCTGACCGCCGCCGGCGGCGGCGATCGTCTCGCAGGCGAGGGCACCGGACACGGCCACCACGGCGCCCACCGACAGGTCGATGCCGCGCAGCGCTATCACCAGCGTCATGCCCAGGGAGATCAGCAGCAGCGGCGTCCCGAAGTGCAGGATGTCGACGAGGCTGCCGTACAGCCGCCCGCCCTTGACGCTGATCTCGAAGAACCCGGGGGTGGCGGCCAGGTTGGCGACCAGCAGCCCCGCGAGCACCAGCAGCGGCCACACCAGCCGCCGGGTCTGCGCCGACCTCACTGCGCACCCCCTTCCGCGATCTCGGCGAGCACGCGGTCCACGGCCAGCCCGCCGTCGCCGTTGTCCAGCGCGTTGACCACCCGCCGGTCCCGCAGCACCACCACCCGGTGGCTCAGCCGCAGCACCTCCTCCAGCTCGGAGGAGACGAACAGCACCGCGGTGCCCTCCTGCGCCTGGGCCGCCACCAGGCGCTGCACCTCGGCCTTCGCCCCGACGTCGATCCCGCGGGTGGGCTCGTCGAGAATGAGCAGCCGGGGCCGCATGATCAGCCACCGGCCCAGCAGCACCTTCTGCTGATTGCCGCCGCTGAGGGCGCCCACCGGGGTGTCGGGAGCCGCGGGCCGGATGCGCAGTGCCGAGATGTAGCGCTCGACCAGTTCGGCCCGCGTCCTCGCGGGCAGCGGCAGCATCCAGCCGCGGGCGGCCTGCATGGCCAGCAGCAGGTTGTCGGCGACGGACAGCTCGGCCACCAGCCCTTCGGCCTTGCGGTCCTCCGAGCAGTAGGCCAGGCCTTCGGCGATGGCCGACCGGGGCGTGCGCAGCGGCACCGGACGGCCGTCCACCTCCACGTTCCCGGTGTCGGGGCGGTCGGCGCCGAACAGCAGCCGCACGGCCTCGGTCCGCCCGGAGCCCAGCAGCCCGGCCAGACCGACGATCTCGCCGGGCGCCACGTCCAGGTCGTAGGGGGCGATGCCGCCCGAGCGGCCCAGGCCGCGCGCCCGCAGCAGCGGCGTGGTCCCGGGGGGCGGACCGCCGCTGCGGGCGCGCTCCTCCAACCGGTCCAGCTCACCGGCCTGTTCGCCGAGCATGTGGCCGATCAGCTCGCGCCGGCCCAGCTCGGCGGTGGCGAACTCCCCCACCAGCCGTCCGTTGCGCAGCACCGTCATGCGCCGGCACAGCTCGTAGACCTGATCGAGGAAGTGGGTGACGAACAGGACCGCCACACCGCGCGAGCGCAGCCGCTCGACCAGGTCGAACAGGATGCGGACCTCGTCGCGGTCCAGGCTGGAGGTCGGCTCGTCGAGCACGAGCACCCGGGCTTGGAGGTCGACCGCCCTGAGGATGGAGACGAGCTGCTGGACCGCGATGGGGTACTCACCCAGGGCCCGGGTGACGTCGAGATCCAGCTCCATTCCGGCGGCCAGGTCGGCGGCCCGCCGGTTCATGCGCCGCGCCGAGATCCCGAACCGCCCGCGCGGCTCGCGGCCCAGCAGGATGTTCTCCGCGACCGACAGGTTCGGGCACAGGTTCACCTCCTGGTAGACGGTGGCGATCCCGTGGCGTTCGGCGTCCAGCGGGCCGGCGATGCCCGCGGGCCCGCCCCCGATGCGGACGCTGCCCGCATCGGGGCGGTGAACGCCGGTCAGCACCTTGATCAGGGTGGACTTCCCGGCCCCGTTCTCCCCCAGCAGCGCGTGCACCTCGCCGGGGAGGAGCCGCAGGCCGGCGCCGTCCAGGGCCCGGACGCCGGGGAAGTCCTTCACGATCCCGCTCATCTGCACGGCGGGCTCGGCCGTGGTGTCCACGGCCCCTCCTTCGCGTCGGCGGCGGACGGATCAGTACTTGCGGTTCGGCAGCTCTTCCTCGGCCTGGTCCTGGGTGAAGACGCCTTCCTCCACCTCGACGCGCGGCTCGACCTCCTCGCCGGCGTGCACCTTCTCGACGAGGTTCATCAGCTGGGGTCCGATCAGCGGGTTGCACTCCACGACGACGTTGATCCTGCCGTCGGCCATCGCCTGGAAGGCGTCCTTGATGCCGTCCACGGAGATGATCTTGATGTCCTCGCCGGGTTCGAGCCCGGCCGCCTCGATGGACTCGATGGCACCCAGCGCCATGTCGTCGTTGTGGGCGTAGAGGACGTCGATGTCGTCGTGGGAGCTGAGGAAGGCCTGCATGACCTCCTGGCCTCCCGAGCGGGTGAAGTCGCCGTCCTGGGAGGCGACGATCTCGAACCTGTCGTCCTCGCCGATGATCTCGGCGAAGCCCTCCTTGCGGTCGATGGCGGGTGCCGAGCCGGTGGTGCCCTGCAGTTCGACGATGTCGACGTCCTCGTCGGAGTCCGCGTACTCCTCGACCAGCCACCGGCCGGCCTTGCGGCCCTCCTCTACGAAGTCGGAGCCGAGGAAAGTCTCGTAGACCTCCTTCTGGTCGGTGTCGACCGCGCGGTCGGTCAGCACGACGGGGATGCCCGCGGTCTTCGCCTCCGCGAGGACGGTGTCCCAGCCCGACTCGACCACGGGCGAGAAGGCGATCACGTCGACGCCCTGCTGGATGAAGCTGCGGATCGCCTGGATCTGGTTCTCCTGCTGCTGCTGGGCGTCGGAGAACTTCAGCTCGATGCCCGCCTCCTCGGCTGCCTTCTTGATGGACTCGGTGTTGGCGGTACGCCAGCCGCTTTCGGCTCCCACCTGCGAGAAGCCCAGGACGATGGTGTCGTCGCCGCCCTGGCCGCCGCCTCCGCCGCCTCCGCACGCGGTCGCTGCCGCGGCGAGTGCGATGGCGGCCGCGGCCGTCGAGAGTGCCTTGTTCATCGGGGGACTCCTTCTGCGCCGTCGCCAGCCGGAGCTGATTGTTAGCGCTAACAAATGGGGGGATGCGAGTGCCCGGATACACCGGGGCCTCAGGAGTGGGGGTGCGATAGGTCGGTACTACCGGTCTATGACGTGGATCACAACTGTTAGCGCTAACAGGTGGGAAGTCAAGACCGGTTTACCGCTCTGAGACATTGCTGGCCGGTACCGGACGCGGGGCGCGATCCCCTGCGCCGCGGGCGGTCCGCGGCGCAGGGGCGGGGGCGGGGGCGGAGCGCCGACTGCACGATCCGCCCGCCCGGCCGGCGCGGTTTCACCGGCCGGGAGCCGAGTAGCCGCCGCGCGGGGTGCACACCGCCTCACGAGCCCTGCGCGGGGTGACGAGCCCGCGCAGGGCGGGGTCCGTCAGCAGGACGACCGGGGCGATCCGGTTCTCAGTGACCGGGTACCACTCGGGCAGCGCCCGCCGGATGGCGGACCAGGCCTCGTCGTGGGCGCCGTCGGCCGCCAGCGCGCGGGCCGATTCCAGCGCCCGTTCGAAGGCCGGGGACTCCGGCGTGCGCCGAGCGCTGATCCAGGCGTCCGTGTCGAGTCCCGCCGCTTCGGACTCGTCGGGCAGCAGGCCGGGCGGCAGGTCGCCGCCCAGGCTGCGCACCGCCGCGGAGAGGGGAGCCGCGGACGCGGAGCCCGCCCGCCCGGCCGCGGCCAGGAAGAGCGGGACGGCCTCGGTGCCCAGTTGCTCCGCGCCGACCGCCTCGACCACGTGCGCATGGCACAGCGTGTTGCGCAGTGTGTGGTGCGCGAAGCGGAACTCCCCCAGGAACGCAGAAAGGACGGCCTTCAGATAGGCGGCGGCGCCCGAGCCCTTGGTCTCGGCACTCTCGAAGGCCTTCAGCGCGTCGTCGACGTCGCCGCGCAGCGCCGCCCGCCGGCCCTCGGCCAGCAGTTCGTCGGCGCCGTCGGGACGCACCGGGAGGCCGTCGCTGCCCTTCAGCTTCTCGAACGCCGCGCGTTCGGCGGCGACGAGATCGGCGAAGGAGCGGTGGCGCTCCCCCAGCCCCGGGTACCAGCTGGCCCAGATGTAGGCCGCCCATTCGCCGTCCGGCCCGACGTCGCCCGCGTCCAGCAGCCAGTACTGGGCGTCGCCCTCGCCGGAGACGCGCAGCACGGGCCCCTGGAGCCCGGAGGGTTCCGGCTCGTCGTCGGCGCCGGAGAAGAGGCCGAAGTCGTCGTCGTCCGCCCAGTCGACGGCGTCGGTGGACAGCAGTTCGTACATGAACGCGCTGACGTCCCTCCACCCGTCCGATGCGGCGAGGAAGGACCGGTAGCTGGGCGGAAGGCGGGTGCCCAGCCGCTCCTCCAGGTCGGCGATCCGCTCCTCTGGTGCGCCTTCGTACCCGAGCCATCCGGCGGCCCGCTGCTCATCGGTGACGCCGCTCAGCTCGTCCTCCTCCTCGACCCGCAGCATGTCGGCGCTGTACTCGGCCAGATAGGCCCGCCAGCGCTGGGCGGTGATCAGCGGCTGCTCGCCCGCCGGGCCGGTCCCGACTCCGACGGCGGTGCCCTCGTAGGTCCGCGGAGCCGCGCCCGGCTCCTGGCGGTAGCCGGAGAAGGACTCGTATTCGGGGGACGCGGCATGCAGGCGCACCCGGTTGAGCTGGGTGGCGGGATCGCCGCGGTTGCCCCGGATCTCCAGCAGCAGGTACCGGAAGGCGGCGCCGACCGCGGAGCCGGTGACGTCGAATCCGCGCTCCTGTTGCCGGTCGGGGAAGAACTCATCGGAGCGGGTGTCCAGGACGGTCCACGTGCGGGCGTCCAACGACCCCTTGAGCGCCCAGGCGCGCGGGTCGCGTCCGGGGCAGTCGTCGGCCGATCCCAGCACGTAGTGGTGCACGGCGACCGGCTCGGCCATGGTGAACAGCACCCAGGCGCCGCAGCTCTTGAAGGCCAGCCATTTTGCGGCCGTGTCGTCCAGCAGGTTCTCGCCGACCTCCCCGGCGGCCGAGTGCTCGCCGCTGACGGCGACGCCGCGGATCCGGCCGGTGAGGTCGCCGCCCACCTCGGCCGCGCTGCGCAGGACCACGGCGCCGCCGCCCCCGTCCGCGTCGGTCCAGCCCACCCGCGCCGCCGGGGCGCCGCCGTCCTCGACGAGCAGGCGCAGCTCGCCTTCCTCGCCGCCGGCCTGCCGGAAGCGGTGGGGGGTCCGGGCGGGGGGCTGCTCGGACCGGCGGCCGCGCAGCGCGAAGGCGGTGCCGTCGCCTTCGGTGCGCAGGCCGGAGAAGCCGGTCGCGCCGGGGTCGAAGCCGATGTCGGTCTCGGCCCCGTCCCGGTCGCGCCAGTGGAGCCGGGACAGCGGCGCGCTTGCCCCCGTATCGAGCAGCACCGCGATCCGGCGGTGCCCCTCCCACATCCGGGATCCGAGCCGCCTCCGCTCGGTGGTGAACGCGAGAACCTCGGCGTCGTCGTCCATGCCGTCCTTCCTGAAGGTGTCCGGGAGTCGGGTCCCGGCCGCTGCCAACGCGCAGTCCGCCGGGCGGCGAAGACGCTACCGCCGGGGTACGCCGTTTCTCCGTCCCGGCGCGGTGCGGCCGAACCCCCCGATTCCGGCGCCGGGCGCGGATCCGGCCGCGCCCCGCCTGGGCTGCGGCGCCGTCGGAGCGTAGCGTCGGGGTATGAGCGATGATCCAGTCCTCGTCGAGCGCGACGGCGCCGTGGCCACCATCACCATGAACCGGCCCGACCGCCGCAACGCGCTGTCCCTCGACCACATGCGCCGGCTGACCGAGGCGTTCGAGGAGGTCGGCGCCTCCGACGCGACCGGTGTGATCCTGGCGGGCAGCGGCCCCGTCTTCAGCGCGGGCCACGACTTCGCCGACGTGGCCGAGGCCGACCTCGACGGCGCTCGGGACCTGCTCAACACCTGCCTGCGGCTGATGCAGACGGTGCAGTCGGTGCCGCAGGTGGTCCTGGCGCGGGTGCACGGCCTGGCCACCGCCGCCGGATGCCAGCTGGTCGCCGACTGCGACCTCGCCGTGGCCGGCCAGAACGCCGGATTCGCCGCTCCGGGCGGCAAGGGCGGCTGGTTCTGCCACACGCCGATGGTGGCGATCTCGCGCAGCATCGGCCGCAAGCGCGCGATGGAGATGGCGCTGACCGGTGATGCGATCGACGCCGCCACCGCCGCCGAATGGGGCCTGGTCAACCAGGCGGTACCCGACTCCGAGCTCGACACCGCGGCCCGCGGGCTGCTGGAGCGCGCCACCCGCGGCGCGCCGCGCAGCACCGCACTGGGCAAGCAGACCCTCTACGCCCAGTTCGACCGGCCCGAGCGCGACGCCTACACCCAGGCCGTGGAGGTCATGGCCGCGAGCAGCCAGACGCCCGAAGCCCGCGAGGGCATCGCCGCGTTCTTGGAGAAGCGCCCGCCGCGCTGGCCCGAGTGAGGACGCAGAACCGGGTGCGCCCTGCCGGGACCCGGGCTCAGGGCGGCGGCCGGCCCGTACCGCCCTCCACCGGCGGCGCGGCGGCGGTGACCAGCTCGGCGACCGCGTCACCCGCCGAGCCCAGGGCGCGCTCCAGCGGACCGCGCCCCAGCAGCATGCGCCACAGGGTGGCCGCGAGGAGGGCCCCGATCACGAAGGCCTCCAGCCGGAACGGCGCGTCGTCCTGGAAGGAGTACCCCAGCGCCGCGATCACCAGGATGTGGCCCGTGTAGATGGTCAGCGCCATGGACCCGGCCGCGGCCAGCGGGTACAGAGGCGCGGCCGCGACGTCCGCGGCGACCATGCAGGCGACCAGCACCAGCAGGGCGGTGCCCACGGCGCCTGCGATCTCGAAGCCGGTGCCGCTGTGCGGCGTGGCGACCACGAGGTACCACAGCGAGTCGGTGGGCACCTGGCCGTGGAGGTCGCCGAGCTCGGCGGCGACGTCGCTGCGCATCGGCGCACGCAGCAGGGGGTCGGTGGCCGACAGGTCGACGGCGCCGCCCAGCCTGGCCTGCACCAGGCGGTCGATGCCGCCCAGCGGATACAGCAGCAGCCAGGAGCCGCCGTAGCCGAGCAGCGCAAGCCCGGCCCCGCCCGCGGCCAGGGCGGCGCGGACGCGCGGCGCCGCGAGGTCCAGCCGGCCCGCGGCCATACCCGCGACGACGAAGGCCATGAAGGTGGCGGCCGGGTAGTAGCCGGTCAGCAGGAAGTCGGTGATGCCCCCGATCGAGCTGACGCGCAGCGGAGGCTCGGCCATCCGGTCGCGGACCAGGTAGGACAGCACCGGCCCCAGCACCGCGACCGCCCCCGCGATGCACCCCAGCGCCGGGGCGCGCAGGCGCAGCAGCGGCAGTGCGAGCAGGAAGAACCCGCCGTAGTAGGTGAGGATGACCGCGATCGGCGCGCCGGTGAGGTCGAGCAGCACCCCGAGCAGGGCGAGCACCAGGGCGCGCACCAGGATGCGGGCGCGCGCCCGCTGCAGGGCCGTGCCGTCGACGGGGCGGGTGCGCCCGGTCATCAGCGCCAGCGAGACCCCGGCGAGGAAGGCGAACAGCGCGGAGGAGCGGCCCCGGGTGAGCTGGTGGAGCGCCTCGGCGGCGGACTCGCCGAAGGCGTCGCCGCCGAAGACGCCGATGGAGCCGACGCCGAGGTGGACGGTGAACATGCCGAACACCGCGAGCGCGCGGGCGACGTCGATGCCGACGATCCGCCCGCCCCGGGCGTCGCGGGCGCCTTCGGCCCCGCGTTGGGGAATCTGCTGCGACACGCGCCCAGACTAGGCCGTCTTCGGTGGGTTCGTCCCCGCACGTCCGCCCGACCGGTCGTTCCCGGGCCGCGCGCGGCCCGGAGCCGGGCCCGGGTCGCGCGCCCCCGCTGCTCAGGCGCCGCCGCGGCCGTCGCCGGCCAGCCGGGTGAAGTGGTCCAGGGCCTGCGGGTTGGCGAGCGAGTCGCGGCTGGCGACCTTTTCGGCGCTCTCGCCCATCAGGATGCGCTTGACCGGGACCTCCAGCAGCTTGCCGGAAAGGGTGCGCGGCACCTCGCCGACGGCGCGCACCGCGTCGGGGACGTGGCGGGGCGAGCAGTCCTCGCGGATGCGCCGCGCCAGGCGCGCGGTGAGGTCGTCGTCGAGGGCGGCGCCCTCGCGCACGACCACGAACAGCTCGATGCGCGAACCGCCGTCCTTCTGGGGCACGTCGACCACGAGCGCGTCGGTGACCTCCTCCAGCGCCAGCACCGCGCGGTAGATCTCGCTGGTGCCCATGCGGATCCCGCCGCGGTTGATGGTGGAGTCGGAGCGGCCGTAGATGATCGCCGTTCCGCGCTCGGTGATCTCGATCCAGTCGCCGTGGCGCCAGACGCCCGGGTACACCGAGAAGTAGCTCTCGCGCAGCCGCTCGCCACCGGGGTCGTTCCAGAATCGGACCGGCATGGACGGCGCCGGCTGTGTCACGACCAGCTCGCCGACCTCGCCGATCAGCTCGTTGCCGTCGGGGTCCCAGGCGGCGACGGCCATGCCCAGCGACCGGGCCTGGATCTCGCCCTCGTAGACCGGCAGAACGGGGACGCCCCCGACCAGGCAGCTGCAGATGTCGGTGCCGCCGCTGGTGGAGAACAGCCACAGGTCGCGGCCGAGCTCGCGGTAGCACCAGTCGAACCCTTCGGGGCTCAGCGGGGAGCCGGTCGAGCCGACGGCGTGCAGCCGGGACAGGTCGCGCCCTTCGGCGGGGCGGACGCCCTCCTTCATGCAGGAGGTCAGGAAGCCCGCGCTGGTGCCGAACACCGTGACCTCCGCGCGGTCGGCCAGGTCCCACAGCGCACCCAGGTCGGGGTGTCCGGGGCTGCCGTCGTAGAGGACGATGGAGGCGTCGGTCAGCAGGACGCTGACCAGGAAGTTCCACATCATCCAGCCGGTGGTGGTGTACCAGAACACGCGGTCGCCGGCCTGGGCGTCCAGGTGCAGGTTGAGGTTCTTCAGCTGCTCCAGCAGGATGCCGCCGTGGCCGTGCACGATGGCCTTGGGCAGGCCGGTGGTGCCTGAGGAGTACAGCACCCACAGCGGGTGGTCGAAGGGGACCTCCGCGAAGGCGAGCCCGGCGCCGGCGCCGGCCGACTCCAGCTCCTCCCAGGACAGCGCCCCCTCGACGGGGACGTCGCGCAGGTAGTTCAGCACCACGGTGTGCTCGACGGTGGGCAGCCGCTCGCGCAGTTCGGCGAGCACGCCCGTGCGGTCGAAGTCCTTGCCGCCGTAGCGGTAGCCGTCGACGGCCAGCAGCACCTTCGGCTCGATCTGTGCGAAGCGGTCGACGACGCTGCGCACCCCGAAGTCGGGCGAGCAGGAGGACCACACGGCGCCGATGGAGGCACAGGCGTAGAAGGCGGCGACGGTCTCGGCGATGTTGGGCAGATAGCCCACGACGCGGTCGCCGGGCCGAACGCCCAGGTGGCGCAGTCCCTGGGCGATGGCGGCGGTGCGGGCGCGCAGCTCGCCCCAGGTCCACTCCCCCAGCATGCGCAGCTCGGAGGCGTGCCGGATGGCCACGGCGTCGTCGTCGCGGCGGGCGAAGATGTGGCGCGCGTAGTTCAGCCGCGCGCCGGGGAACCAGTCGGCGCCGGGCATGGAGGTGTCGGCGAGGACCTGCTCGTAGGGGCTCTCGGCGCTGACGCCGTAGTACTCCCAGACGGCCGACCAGAAGCCGTCGAGGTCGGTGACCGACCACCGCCACAGCGCGTCGTAGTCGGCCGCCTCGACGCCGCGGTGCTCGCGCACCCACCGGGTGAAGGGGGTGAGGTTCGCGCGCTCGATCCGGTTCTCGTCCGGCTTCCACAGCATGGGCGGCGCTGTCGGCATGTCCGGCTTCCTCCTTCGTGCGGTACGCCGGTGCGCGGGTCCGGCCGGCGGGTGTGACGCCCATCATCTAACAACAGACGCCGCAGGTGACACGCGGGCGGGGTGGTGGGGGCGCCCCACACCGTCCGCCCAGGCGGGGTGTGAGCGAGGCGGCCGCGGTGTCGGCGAACGCGCGGGGGCACAGCCGCGCGGCCCCTTCGGGCAGTGCGCCCAGCAGCGGCAGGCCGGAGGTCTCCGGCAGGTCGGCCAGGTTGCAGCGGGCGGCGAGGCCGGGCCGGGCGGGCCAGCTGCCGATTACCGTGCCGACGCACGCCAGGCCGCGGGCGGCGAGCGCCTCGGCGGCCGCGGCGGTGTCGTTGAGGGTGCCCAGCCCCGCGCGGGTCACCAGCAGCACCGGTGCGTCCAGCTCGGCGGCGAGGTCGGCGAGGGTGTCGCCGTTCTCGTGCAGCCGCACCAGCGGCCCGCCCGCGCCCTCGACGAGCACCAGGGGGTTCTCGCGGGCGAGCGCCCGTGCGGCGTGTGCCGCCTCGGCGGCGCGCCCGCCGACGCGGCGGGCGCGGCGGGCGGCGGTGGCGGGGGCCAGCGGGTCGGGGTAGCGGGCCAGCTCGCACACCGCGGTACCGGGGGCCAGGCGCGCCACCTCGTCGGCGTCGCCCGCCTCGCCGGGTACCGCGCCGGTCTGGGCGGGCTTGAGTGCCGCGGCCCGGCCCGGGTGCAGCGCGGCGACGGCCGCCGTGACGGCGGTCTTGCCCACCCCCGTTCCGGTGCCGGCGACGACGAGGATCACCGCCGCCGCACCGCGGTGCAGGCCCGGGCGGCGGCGAGCACGCCCTCGGCGATGCGTGCGGTGTCCTCGGGGCCGCAGACGTAGGGCGGCATGGTGTAGATCATGTCGCGGAAGGGCCGCAGCCACACCCCGGCGCCGAGCGCCGCGGCCGTGGCGGCGCGGACGTCGACGGGGCGGTCGAGCTGGACGACGCCGATGGCGCCGAGCACGCGCACGTCGGCGACGCCGGGCAGGCTTCGCGCGGGCGCGAGTCCGGCCTCCAGCTCGCGGGCGATGCGCGCGACGCGGGCGCGCCAGTCGCCGCCGCGGAGCAGCCCGATCGAGGCCGCGGCGACCGCGCAGGCCAGCGGGTTGGCCATGAAGGTGGGTCCGTGCGCCAGGACCGGCACCTCGCCGCGGCCGATGCCCTGGGCCACCTCCGTTGTGCACAGGGTGGCCGCCAGGGTGAGGTATCCGCCGGTCAGCGCCTTGCCCAGGCACATCACGTCGGGAGCGACACCGGCGTGATCGGCGGCGAACAGCTCGCCGGTGCGGCCGAACCCGGTGGCGATCTCGTCGAAGACCAGCAGCACGCCGTGGCGCTCGGTGATGCGGCGCAGCTCGGCGAGGTAGCCGGGGCTGTGGAAGCGCATGCCGCCGGCCCCTTGGACGACCGGCTCGACGATGACGGCGGCCAGTTCCTCGGCGTGTTCGGCGACCAGCGCTTCGAGGCGGGCGGTGTAGGCGGGGTCGGGCTCGGCGGCGAACCCGGGCGGCGGCTGCTCGGCGAAGACCTGGCGGGGCAGCACGTCGCCCCACAGCGCGTGCATGCCGCCGTCGGGGTCGCACACCGACATGGCGTGGAAGGTGTCGCCGTGGTAGCCGCCGCGCCAGGTGAGTACGCGCCGCTTGGCGGGCCGGCCCGCCGAGCGCCAGTACTGCAGGCACATCTTCAGCGCCACCTCCACCGACACGGATCCGGAGTCGGCCAGGAAGACGTGCCGGAGCGGCTCGGGGGTCGTCTCGACCAGGGCGGCGGCGAGCCGCGCCGCGGGTTCGTGGGTGAGCCCGCCGAACATGACGTGGCTGAAGGAGCCGGCCTGGGCGCGCAGCGCCTCGTCGAGGACGGGGTGGGCGTAGCCGTGGATCGCCGACCACCACGACGACATGCCGTCCACCACGTCGTGCTCGGCGCCGCTGTCCGGGTCGGCCAGGCGCAGCCGCGCCCCCGACCCGCCCAGGACGACGCGGGGCGCGTCGCCGGGGCCGATCGCGGAGTAGGGGTGCCACAGGTGCTCGCGGTCGACCCGCCCGATCCAGTCGAGTCCGGCGAAGGCCGCGGCGGTCGCGGACGGGGGCGGGGGCGCGGCGGGCGCTGGGACGGCGTCGGTCATACCGGGCCATGCTGCCGATCGGGACCGGCCGCGGGAATGGCGGTCCGCCCAGATTCCGGCGGCGGTTCCTTGTGGGTTTCCGCAGGTGCCGCGGCCGGACGCGCGTGTGACATTGGGCGGGGCCCGGCACGGGCCCGGCAGCCGGCCGGGCCCGTGCAGGGAGGGGCGCGCCCCGGCGGGGCCGCTTCGCGCGACCCGGCCACCGCGCCAACGGCGTCGCGGCGGGGCCCGGCGCCGCGGAGCGACCCCCCGGGGCGGGCGACCTGGAGACCGACGACGAGGACGGCATGGGCGAGCACGATCCCTTCGACCGGCTGGCCGCGGCCGCGGCCGAGCGCGCCGCGGCGGGGCTGACCCGGCGGCTGCGCCCGCGCAGCCCCGACACGGTCCCCGGCGCGGTGGACCTGGCCGGCAACGACTACCTCGGCTTCGCGCGCCACCCCGCCGTGACCGGCGCCGCGGCCGCCGCGGCGCGGCGCTGGGGCGCGGGCGCCACCGGCTCGCGCCTGGTCACCGGCGACACGCTGCTGCACCGCGAACTGGAGGAGGAGCTGGCGGACTTCTACGGGGCCGAGGCGGCCCTGGTGTTCTCCTCGGGCTACACCGCGAACCTGGGCCTGGTCACGGCGGTGGCCGGCGGATCGGCGGCGCTGGTGTGCGACCGCGGCAACCACGCCTCCCTCATCGACGCCGCGCGCCTGGCCAAGGCGGCGGGCGCGCAGATCCTGCTGTTCGACCACGGCGACACCGGCGCCGCGCGGGCGGCGCTGGCCGGCTGCGCGCGGGAGCACCGGACGCTGCTCAGCGACACGGTGTTCTCCGTGGACGGTGACCTGACCGACGTCGCCGGCCTGGCGCGCGCCTGCGCCGCGGACGGCGCCGCGCTGCTTCTCGACGACGCGCACGGCCTCGGGGTGGTCGGCGAGGGCGGAACGGGGGCGCTGAGCGCCGCCGGACTGCGCGGGGCGCCGGGAGTCGCGGCGGCGGTGACGCTGTCCAAGGCACTGGGCGCCCAGGGCGGCGCGGTGCTGGGGCCGCGCACCCTGGTCCGGCACCTCGTCGAGACCGCGCGCACCTTCGTCTTCGACACCGGTCCCTCCGCGCCCGCCGCCTGGTCCGCGCCGGCGGCGCTGCGGCTGCTGCGGGCCGACCCCGCGCGCCCGCGCCGGCTGCGCGGAACGGCGCGGCGGCTGTCGGCCGAGCTGCGCGCGGCCGGGTTGGCCGCGACGGTGCCGGACGCGGCCGTGGTATCGGTGCTCGCCGGGTCCCGCGAGGAGGCGGTCGCGTGGGCCGAGCGGTGCCGCGCGGCGGGCGTGGCGGTGGGCTGCTTCCGGCCTCCGTCGGTGCCCGACGGCCGGGCCCGGCTGCGGCTGACGGCGCGCGCCGACCTCACCGGCGCGCAGGTGGACCGCGCGCTGGAGGCGGTGGTGGCGTCCCGCCCCCGCGGTGCGCCCTCGACGGGACCGGTCGCCGGCTTCCGCTGAGGGCGCCGGCGGCGCGGGTAGCCTTCGTGCAGTGGACGCCGGTCCGCGGCGCCGGGCGCACAGGGCTCCGGCGGCGGGCGCAAGCGCCGGGAACGGGAGGCAGAAGGAGCGGTGCGCATCCCCGAGATCAGCCGTCGCGCACGGATCGTCGGCGCGACGGCCGCGGCCCTCGTGCTGGTGTGCGTCGCCGTGCTGGTGGTCCCGGTCACCCGCGAAGGCCTGCGGGCCGCCTGGTGCGACGCCACCGGCGAGGGCTGCACCCGGCTGGAGGACCCGCGGCGCGACCACGACGGGGCCTCGGGCTGGCGGCAGCGCCTCACGCCGCGGGAGGCCGCCTCGTGGGGCAACTACATCGCGCTGGGCGACTCCTACTCCTCGGGCGAGGGCGCGGGCGACTACGCGCCGGGCACGGCCGGCGAGGGCGGCTGCCGGCGCTCGGCCAACGCCTACCCCCGGCGCGTGGCCGACTCCTTCGACTTCGCGGGGGAGCTCGGGTTCTTCGCCTGCAGCCGCCAGCGGGGCGCGTCGATGCTGGAGTCGGTGGGCGAACGCGACTCCCAGATCGGGCGGGTGACCGCGCACACCTCGCTGGTCACCATCGGCATCGGCGGCAACGACCTCGGGTTCACCAGCGTGCTGCGGGGGTGCATGGTGCGTGTCCCGCTGATGGAGTCCACCGCCTGCCGCGACCAGGAGGAGGAGATCGAGAAGCGGATGCGCGTGTTCGACGACACCCTGGAGGACATCGTCGGCGAGATCCGCGAGCGGGCCCCCGACGCGCGCATCCTGGTCGTGGGCTATCCGCGGCTCTTCCCCACCGACCCCTCGGGCATGTACTACACCCTGGCCCCCGACGACCAGGAGTGGCTCAACGGCAAGCTCAAGGAGTTCAGCACCCGGGTGCGCGAGAAGGTCGCCGGGCTGGACTCGGAGATCGTGGAGGAGCGCCAGACCGGCAGCGTGGAGTACGTGCGCATGTTCAGCGCGCTCAAGGGCCACGAGGTGGGCGCCGACGAGCCCTGGCTCAACGGCGTCCTGCTGGGCGGGTTCGCCCAGGGCGTCCAGGTCGACCACGGCACCTTCCACCCCAACGCACGCGGGCACCGCGCCTTCACCAAGCGGATCCTGAGCCAGCTGGAGGAGGGACCGGACCGCGCGCTCTACGCGGCGCAGGCGACCCTGGACAGCGCCGAGCCGGAGGTCCTGGCGGGCGAGTTGGACTGAGCCCGCCCCGTCTGAGCGCGGCGCGGGGCTTCCCGCCGACCGCACGGTCGGCGGGAAGCCCCTAACGGGTGAGCGTGCGCGCCGCAGCGGGCGGCGGTCGGCTCAGGCGTCGGCCCCCAGCTCGGTCAGCACCGCCGAGATCTGGTCCAGGCCCCAGTCGAGGTCGTCCTCGGAGACCACCAGCGGGGGCGACAGCCGGATCGTGGAGCCGTGGGTGTCCTTGACCAGCACCCCCCGTTCGGCCAGCAGCTCGCACATCCGCCGGCCGGTGGCCAGCTCGGGTGCCACGTCGATGCCCGCCCACAGGCCGATGCACCGGGTGGAGACGGCTCCCCGGCCCTCGAACTCCTTCAGCCGGGTGCGCAGCAGCTCGCCCAGCCGCCGCGCGTTGTCCAGGTAGGGGCCGTCGCGCAGCATACGCACCACGGTGCTGCCCAGGGCGCAGGCCATGGGGTTGCCGCCGAAGGTGCTGCCGTGCTGGCCGGGTTTGACGACCCCCAGCACGTCCTCGTCGGCGACCATCGCCGAGACCGGCAGGATGCCGCCGCCCAGCGCCTTGCCGAAGAGGTAGGCGTCGGGAACGACTCCCGTGTGCTCGCAGGCCCGCACGGTGCCGGTGCGCCCCAGGCCCGACTGGACCTCGTCGGCGATCAGCAGCACGCGGTTGCGGTCGCACAGCTCGCGCAGCCGGGGCAGGTAGTCGGGCGGCGGCACGATCACGCCGGCCTCGCCCTGCACGGGCTCGACCAGGATCGCCGCGGTGGTGGAGTCGACCGCCTCGGCGGCCGCGTCGGCGTCGCCGTAGGGGACGGTGCGGAACCCGGGGGTGTAGGGCCCGTAGCCGCCGTAGGCGTCGGGGTCGTCGGAGAAGGAGACGATGGTGGTGGTGCGGCCGTGGAAGTTGCCGCCGGCGACGACGATGGTGGCCTGGTCCGGGGGGACCCCCTTGACGTCGTAGGCCCAGCGGCGGGAGACCTTGACGGCGGTCTCCACCGCTTCGGCGCCGGAGTTCATCGGCAGCACCCGGCCCTTGCCGGCGAGGCCGGCCAGCGCGGTGACGAAGGGCGCGAACCGGTCGTGGTAGAAGGCGCGGCTGGTCAGCGTGACGCGTTCCAGCTGCTGTCGGGCGGCGGCGACGAGCTCGGGGTTGCGGTGCCCGAAGTTCACGGCCGAGTAGCCGGCCAGGCAGTCGAGGTAGCGGCGCCCCTCGACGTCGGTCACCCATGCGCCGTCGCCTTCCGCGACGACGACGGGCAGGGGGGCGTAGTTGTGTGCGGAATGGGTCTCGGCCAGCCTGATGTGTTCGGCGGTCGAGTAGGCGGTTCCGGCGGGGTCGCCACCGGTCTCCTGCGGTCCCAGAGCGCGGGTCTCGCTCATCCAGGTTCCTCCGATCACCCTTGATCGATTGCCGCTCAGTGGATACCCGTTCGCTGTCGGGGCGAAGCGCCCGATCCGGTACGCCTGAGCCGCCGGTGGCCGCTGGTGCGCGTCCGGCGCCGCAGCGCGGCGGGAGGGGGCGGCACCCTCGCGGAGCGCGTCCCGGGCGTGTTCGACGGGTCGCTGTCGTCCTGGGCGGCGCCGCAGCGCCGGTCCCGCCGCGTTCTCGTCAGTCGGCAGGGGCCCCTGGCTTCTTCCGCGGCCGTGCGAGAGCGGCACCGGCCCCCATCCGCAGCGCCCCGCGCCCAGCGCAGCGCGCCGGAGAAACGGCCCTTCGTGCCCGGCGCGCGGGACGCACCCGGGTGCGCCGCCCGCTGCTGACGGACCCGTAAGAATCGCCTTAGCGCACCCCCGGCCTGCTGTGATTCGCCCCATAGAGGCATCATCGGTCGCTCCGGCATTTCTCGGGTAGACCGCCGCTGGGGGACCCATGAAGGAGACGGCCAAGCGCATCGCACGGGCCCGCCGCACCGCGACCGCTCAGGGCGGGCGCGGCCGGGCCGACGCCCGCCGCGACGGCGACCGGCGCCTCACGCTCGCCGGGCTGCTGCGCGCGGTCGCCGCGGCCGTGCCGGAGCGCACGGCGCTCACCGACGGCTCGCGGAGCCGCACCTACGCCCGGCTCGACGAGCACGCCGACCGGCTGGCGGCGCATCTCGCCGCATCGGGCACCGCGCCGGGGTCGCACGTGGCGATCCTGGGCGGCAACAGCATCGAGTGGCTGGAGGCGTTCTTCGGCGTGCTCCGCGCGGGCGCGGTCCCGGTCAACCTCAACCAGCGCTACATCCGCACCGA
This sequence comes from Streptomonospora halophila, assembly GCF_039542725.1. Lineage (NCBI taxonomy): Bacteria > Bacillati > Actinomycetota > Actinomycetes > Streptosporangiales > Nocardiopsidaceae > Streptomonospora > Streptomonospora halophila. Next base: position 152,714 of record NZ_BAABIK010000005.1, read on the forward strand.
GCTCGAGCAGGTGATGGCCGACTCCGGCGCAACGGCCCTGATCGCCGAACGGGCGCACGCCGCCCGGCTGCTGGAGGGCGGCTCGCGACTGCCCGCGCTGCGCCACACCGTCCTCGTCGACGACGGCGGCCCGCCCTGCTTCCGGGAGGAGCGGGGTGTCGGGGCGCCCGGCGCCGCCGACTACGCCGACGCGCTCGCCGCCGCCCCGTCCGCGTCCGTGGCCGTCGCCGACCGCGACGCCGTCGACGACGCCCGCTACCTCCTCTACACGGGAGGCACCACCGGCCGGCCCAAGGGCGTGCTGTGGAGCCAGGCCGACCTGTTCCGCGCCGCCCTGGAGCGGCGCGGGCGCGGCCATCCGCGCGCCTCGGGCCCCGAGGAGGTCGCCCAGCGCGCCCGGGACCGCTCTCCCGCGCGGCTGCTGGTGCTGGGGCCGCTGATGCACGCCGCCGGGCAGTGGAACGCGCTCTCCGCACTATTCGCCGGCGGCACCGTCGTGCTCTCCTCAGATGCGGGCTTCGACGCCGACCGGGTCGTGCGGCTGGCCGAAGCCGAGCGGGTGCACACCGTGCAGGTCGTCGGCGACGCGATGGCCCGCCCGCTGGCCCGCCGCCTGGCCGGGGAGCCCGAGCGCTGCCCGGAACTGGCCGTTCTCACCTCCGGCGGCACTCCGCTCACTCCCGCCGTCCGGCGGATGTGGCGCGCGTGGCGCCCGGCGATCGTGATCAACGACAGCTATGGCGGCTCCGAGACCGGGGTCTGCGGTGCGGCCGGCGGCGTCGACGAGGCGCCCTTCACGGTGGGCGCGAGTGTGGCGGTGCTCGACGAGCGGCTGCGGCCGCTTCCCCCGGGGTCGGACCGCATCGGGCGCATCGCCCGCACCGGGCGCATTCCCCTGGGCTACTACGGCGACCCCGAGGCGACGGCGCGCACCTTCCCCGTCGACCCCGACGGCCGCCGCTGGGTGCTCTCCGGCGACTTCGGCACCGTCGCCGCGGACGGCGGCGTCACCCTCCTGGGCCGGGGCTCGGCCGTCATCAACACCGGCGGCGAGAAGGTGTTCGCCGAGGAGGTGGAGTCCGTGGTCAAGGCGCACCCCGGGGTGGCCGACGCGATCGTGGTGGGAGCGCCGGACGACGTTCTGGGCCGCCGGGTCGCCGCGATCGTGGCCCCGGTTGCGCAGGGCGCCCTCGACGCGCACGGACTGCGCCGGCACTGCCGCCGGCACCTCGCCGGGTTCAAGGTCCCCCGCAGCGTGCACCTCGTCGACCGCGTGCGCCGCACGGCCGTCGGCAAGCAGGACTACCGCTGGGCGGCCGGCCTGGTGGGTACCGACTCCCCCTCCCCGCTCGGGGCGCCGCGGCCGGACGGGGGCCGCTGACCGCGGTGCGGCGGCGCGCACACGCCCCGCATCGCGCTTCGCGAACCGTGTCCAACCGGTGACGGCCGGGCCGTCCACAGCGGCGCCGCCTACCGCTATGGTCTGTGGACATGGCCCCCCGCATTCTCGCCGACCGCTATCGGCTGATCGAGCCGATCGGCCACGGCGGCATGGGCACCGTCTGGCGCGCCGCGGACGGGCTCCTGCACCGCGAGGTGGCGATCAAGGAGATGCGGGCCTCCCCCGAACTGGCCCCGGAGAAGCGGGAGGAGCTGCTGGCCAGGACCATGCGCGAGGCCCGGATCTGCGCCGGGCTGAGCACCCATCCGGGCATCGTCACCATCCACGACGTCATTCAGGAGGACGAGCGCCCCTGGATCGTGATGGAACTGGTCTCCGGGCGCGGGTTGGACCGGGTGGTGGCCGAGGAGGGCCCGCTCCCGCCGCGCCGCACGGCCGAGATCGGCCGCCAGCTCTTCGCGGCGCTCGACACGGCGCACCGGCACGGTGTGGTCCACCGCGACGTCAAGCCCGCCAACGTCATGCTGCTGCCCGACGGGCGCGCGATGCTGTCCGACTTCGGCATCGCCGTCTCCGACTCCGAGGACAAGCTCACGCTGACCGGCCGGCTGCCCGGATCGCCCGGCTACGTCGCGCCCGAGCGCCTGCGCCACGGCGTCAAGTCGCCGGCCGCCGACGTGTGGTCGCTGGGCGCGACCCTCTACTTCGCGGTGGAAGGGCGCTCGGCCTTCGAGCGCGCGACCAACGCCTCCCGGCTGACCGCGCCGCTGGAGGACCCGCCCGACCCTCCGCAGCGCGCGGGGGCCCTGAGACCCGTGCTCAACGGCATGCTGCAGCCCGACCCCGACCACCGGCTGGGCGACGGCGACCTGGACTCGGCGCTGGAGCGCGTGGTCAACGGCTCGGGCACCGAGGACCTCACCCCCACCCAGCTCGACGTCTCGGGCGCGCTCGCCGAGGTCGGCACGAATCCGGGCCCCGCCCGGCGGCCGTCCGGCGCCGCGATGCCGGCGGCGATGGCCCAGCCGGGCCTGAGTTCGGCCGCCGGTCCGGGGCGGCTCGGCTGGACGCGGCTGGTGGTGTCCGTGGTCATCGGCGTCGTCACCCTGATCCTCGCCCCCCTGCTGGTGGAGTTCCTGGCCAGCATGCTGATCGGGAAGTAGCTCCGCCCGCTGCGACCGGTGACGCGCGAAACGCGCTCCGCCGCCTTCGGCACCCACCCCGCCCCGGTCACCCGCTCCCCGGGCCGGGTCCCCGGACGGTCCCGCGGCCGCCGAGCGCCGCCGGCGCCGCCGGCGGACCCTAGACTCGAAGCACTCTCCAACACCGGCCCCGGCCGCGCCGTTCGCGGTCGGGCGCCCCCTCGAACCAACCGCTATCCGACCAGACGAAACCGGAGTCATGGCCAAGACAGTCGGTACGCACATAGTCAACGGTGTCCGCGGCGCACTGATCGGCACGGCCGAAGTGGTACCCGGGGTCAGCGGCGGCACCATCGCCCTGATCGTCGGGATCTACGAAACCCTCATCACCTCGGCCGGACACGCCGTCAGCGGCGTGCGCACGGCCGCCGTGGACCTGGTCAAAGGGCGCGGGCTGCAGCGCGCCCGCGGCGAGTTCGCCAAGGCCGACTGGGGCGCCGTGATCGCGGTGCTGATCGGCATGGTCTGCGCCGCAGCGGTGGCGGCGACGTTCCTGGCCCCGCTGGTCGAGCGGGAGCAGCAGCGCTCCTACGCGTTCTTCTTCGGCCTGGTGCTGGCCTCGCTGTGGGTGCCCTACCGGGGTTCGGGCCGCAGCTGGAAGGCCGGGCACTACCTGCTGGCGCTGGCGGCGGCCGCCGGCGCGTTCGTGCTGACCGGGCTCCCGGCGGCCCACGTGGACCCCAACCCGCTGGTCGTCATGGCGGCCGCCGCGGTGGCGATCTGCGCGCTGGTGCTCCCCGGGGTCTCGGGATCGTTCATCCTGCTGACCATCGGCCTCTACACCTCGACCATGGGCGCCGTCCACGACCGCGACCTCGGCTACCTCGGCACGTTCCTGATCGGCGCGATCATCGGGCTGGCGTTCTTCGTCAAGCTGCTGCAGCTGCTCCTGGACCGCTACCACCACCTGACGCTGGTGGTGCTGACCGGTCTGATGGCCGGCTCGCTGCGCGCGCTGTGGCCCTGGCAGGACCAGGACCGCACGCTGCTGGCGCCCGAGGGCGACGTCTGGGTGACGGCCGCGCTCATGGCGGCCGGGTTCGCCGTCGTCGCGGCCGTGATGCTCGCCGAGCGCGCCGTACACGCCCGCCGGGGCCCCGACGGCCCTCCCGGCGAGCAGGGCCCGGCGGTGCACGCTGGCGGACCCGCCGAGCGGCGCTGAGGGCCCGCGGCCTGCGCCGGACCGCGGGCGCCGTGATCCGTTCGGAGCCTTTTCGCCGTGAACGCGGAATGTGCGGGCGCGCGCCGGCGGGTACTACTCGGGTGAGGGCGTGCCGTCCGGCGTGCCCTCGGCCGCCGTCCGCCGGCCCGCGCTGCGCGCGGACCCGCTGCGGTGCGTCGACTCGGCCCGCGACCGGCCCGGAGCAGCGAAGGAACGCATGTGAGGACCTGCAACATCCTGTCCATCGCCGGCAGCGACCCCAGCGGCGGGGCCGGCATCCAGGCGGATCTGAAGACGTTCTCGGCCCTCGGCGGCTACGGCATGAGCGTCGTCACCGCGCTCACCGCCCAGTCGACCGTGGGCGTGACCGCGGTGCAGGAGGTTCCTGCGGAGTTCGTCACCCGCCAGCTCGACACGCTGCTGACCGACGCGCAGGTGGACGCCGTCAAGATCGGCATGCTGGGCAGCGCCGGGGTGATCGGGGCGGTGGTGAAGGCCCTGGACACCTACGCTCCGCCGAACGTGGTGGTGGACCCGGTAATGGTGGCCAAGAGCGGCGACCGGCTGCTCGCCCCCGAGGCGATCGCGGCGGTGCGCGCCGACCTGCTGCCGCGCGCCGACCTGGTCACCCCCAACCTGCCGGAGGCGGCCGAGCTGCTCGGCGAGAACGAGCGCCGCGACCTGTCCTCCATGCGGGAGCAGGCCGAGCGGCTGCTGGAGCTGGGCGCCAAGCGGGTGCTGCTCAAGGGCGGCCACCTCAGCGGGCAGAGCAGCACCGACCTCCTGGTCACGCCCGACGGCCTGACCGAGACGTTCTCGGCCGAGCGCATTCCCACCCGCAACACGCACGGGACGGGCTGCACGCTGTCCTCGGCGATCGCGGCGCTGCGCCCGCAGCGGCGCAGCTACTCCGAGGCGGTGCGCGACGCCAAGGACTACCTCACCGAGGCGCTGCGCCACGCCGACGAGCTGGACGCCGGCCGCGGCAAGGGACCGGTGCACCACTTCCACCGCTGGTGGGGCTCGGAGGCCTGACTCCGGCGTCGCGCCCCGTCCCGCGGGCGGTCGGCGGCGGGCGCACAGCGTGCCCGTCGCGCCGGCGGGGAGGACGTGGTCCGGGCGGCGCTTCGGAGCCTTACCTCCCGGGTAATCGACGCCGCACCTCCCCCCTGCCACGATCGCCGGTGTACGGTGCCCGACCGACCGGAGGAACCCCATGCCCGCCTACGCCATCGCCCGCCTGCACGAGGCCGCCCCGCACCCGGAGATCGCCGAGTACATCGAGCGCATCACCGCCACGTTCGAGCCCCACGGCGGGCGCTTCCTCGTGCACGCCGCTCAGCACGAGGTGAAGGAGGGCGCCTGGCCCGGAAGTGTGGTGGTGATCGGCTTCCCCGGGATCGCCGAGGCGCGGGCCTGGTGGGACTCCCCCGCCTACCGGGAGATCGCACCGCTGCGCTCACGGCACATCGAGGGCGACATCATCCTGGTCGAAGGCGTCGCCGAAGGCTACGACCCGGCCTCGACCGCGAAGGCGATGCGGGAGGCTCTGCCAGCGGAATAGCCCGACCTCGGGCCGGGCGGGGAGCCGCATCCGCCGACTCCCGCGCGCGGGCCTCCGGGCGCCGCCGGGCCGCCGGAACGCATCCGGCGGCGAAAGAAGGTTCAGCCACGCGAAGGGGGCGCCCGCCGCTCGCGGCGGGCGCCCCCTTCGGCCGCGGTGCAGGGGGGCGGAGCACCGGCCCCGCCCCGCCGCACCCGGTCAGGCGTCGTAGACCTTGGGCATCGGCGCCTCGGGGTCCTTCCAGTTCGGGTTGTCGAAGTAGCGCTTGGTCTCGGCGACCACCACGCCCGACAGCAGCAGCAGCCCGACGAGGTTGGGGATGGCCATGAGGCCGTTGGCGATGTCGCTGAAGCCCCAGATGATGTCCAGCGGGACCGTCGCGCCGACGAAGACCACCGCGACGAACACGAGCCGGAACGGCAGCACGCCCTTGCGCCCGACGAGGAAGTCGATGCAGCGCTCGCCGTAGTAGGACCAGCCCACGATGGTAGTGAAGGCGAAGACCATCACGGCGATGGCGACGCTGTAGCTGCCCACCGGCGCCAGGGCCGGCGACAGCGTTGACAGGCCGTCCGACATCGCCTGGGAGGTCAGCAGCGAGCCGTCCTCGGCGTCCTGGGCCTTCCATGCGCCGGTGACGATGATGACCATGCAGGTCATGGTCACCACGATGATGGTGTCGATGAAGGTCTGGGTCATCGAGACCATGCCCTGGCGCACGGGCTGGTCGGTCTTGGCGGACGCGGCCGCGATACCGCCGGTGCCCAGGCCGGACTCGTTGGAGAAGATGCCGCGCGCCACGCCCTGCTGGATGGCGAACAGCAGCGCCGAGCCGAGCAGGCCGCCGGTCGCCGAGGCGCCGGTGAAGGCCTCGGTGAAGACCAGGGCGAGCGCGGACGGAAGCTCGCCGATGTGCACGATCAGCACCAGCAGCGTGATGCCGACGTAGAGCACGATCATGACCGGCACCACCGCGGCGGCGAAGCGGCCGATGCTCTTGATGCCGCCGATGATGACGGCGCCGGCGAGGATCACCAGCACGAGGCCCGTGACCCAGTCGGGCACGTTCCACACGCTGTTCAGCTGCTGGGCGACGGTGTTGGCCTGGGTGCCGTTGCCGATGCCGAAGGAGGCGACGGCGCCGAACACGGCGAACGCCCCGCCCAGCACCAGGCCCAGCCCGCCGGGCAGGCCGCGGCGCAGGTAGAACATCGGACCGCCGCTCTGCTCGCCGTGGGCGTCCTGGCGGCGGTACTTCACACCCAGCAGGGCCTCGCTGTACTTGGTGGCCATGCCGACAAGGCCGACCACCCACATCCAGAACAGCGCTCCCGGACCGCCGGCGCCGATGGCGAGCGCGGCGCCGGCGATGTTGCCCACGCCCACAGTGGCCGCCAGCGCCGTGCTCAGCGCCTGGTAGTGGGAGATGTCACCCTCGACCTCGTGGCGCTCCTTGCGGCGGAACAGCGCCAGCCACAGGGCGTGGAAGAGCACGCGGAACTGCAGCAGCCGCAGCCGCACCGTCAGGAAGACACCGGTGAACAGCAGGAGGGGGATGAGGACGAACGGCCCCCACACCACCCCGGAGATCAGGTCCAGGTAGTCCTGGAGTACGGACATTGGGGATTCTCCCTATCGATCGGATCCGGGGACACTGCCTACCGGCGTTCGGCGCCGTGTGCGGCGCGAGCGATCGGCAGCGGTGCGCGGCGCTGTCGTGCGGACGCGGTCCTGCGCAAGGACAGAGTCACACCGTCTCGTAACACCCGAATCACGGTTCATCCACACACGTGTTGCGCCTGTGCCCCGAGGTCGGAGTGCGGCGTGAGCGCCCTGATGCAAAAGAGGTGGCCTGACGCTTCTCAGCTTTCGTCGGCGGCCCCTGCGGCGTGCTCGCGGGCGAGCGCGGCGACGGCGGCGGCCGCGTCGGCGGGGTCGGCGCCGCGGCCCACCGCGATGCCCAGCAGGTAAGTGGTCAGCGGCGCAGCCGGGCGGGCCACCGAGTGCGCGGCGTCCTTGGCGAGGTCGAGGATCCGATCGACGTCGGACTTGCCGATCTCGTCGGGGAGCTCGAGCTCGGCGCAGACCTGTTGCGCCCATTCGACCAGCGTCATGGCGGCTCCTCTGCCGAAGGGGTTCGGGGCGACAGTGGCCGATCATACGGGTGCGCGAGGGTGAGCGCAGGTCCGCAGGCCCGGCCGCGCCCGCGGCGGTTCGGCCGGCCTCGGGTGCGGCGGCGCCGGGCTGTGTCGCATTCCCGGCGGCGGCGCGTCGACGGGGCGTTCGCCTGCTGTCCGTGCGGGTTCACACGGCGTGTCTAGCGTGCTCCGCAGGAGCAGTCCCGCGATGACGGGAGAGCCGTATGCGCCCGCTGTCCACATCCCCCGATCCCTCCTCACCCTCCTCCGATCCCGCCCGCCCGCTGAACGTGGCGATCGTGAGCGAGTCGTTCCTACCGCAGGTCAACGGCGTCACGAACTCCGTGTGCCGCGTGGCGGACCACCTGCGCGCCCGCGGCCACCGGGCCCTGATCCTGGCCCCCGGGCCGGGCCCGTCCACGTATGCGGACTTTCCGGTGGTGCGCATGCCCAGCGTGCCGCTTCCCGGGTACCGCTCGTTCGCGCTCGGGCTGCCGTTGCGCCGGCTGCTGTCGGCCGCACTGCGCGCCTTCGGGCCCGATGTCGTGCACCTGGCCTCGCCCGTGCTGCTGGGCGGCGCCGCGGTCGAGGCCGCCCGCCCCATGGCGCTGCCCACGGTGGCGGTCTACCAGACCGACCTGCCCGGATTCGCGGCCCGGCACGGCGTACCGGGAGCGGAGGCCATCTGGCCGATGCTGCGCCAGATCCACGCCGCGGTCGACCGCACGCTGGTGCCGTCCTCGGCCGCGCGCCAGGCGCTGGCCGAGCACGGCTTCCCCCGGTTGAGCCTGTGGCGGCGCGGCGTCGACACCGCGCGCTTCCACCCGCGCCACCGCGACGACGCGCTGCGCAGGAGGCTCGCCCCCGGCGGGGAGGTCCTGGTCGGCTATGTCGGCCGACTGTCCAAGGACAAGCGCGTGGACCTGCTGGCGCAGGTGGCGCGGCTGCGCGGCGCCCGGCTGGTGGTGGTCGGCGACGGCCCCGACCGGGCCCGGCTGCGCCGCCGCATCCCTTCGGCGGTGTTCACCGGCCAGCGCACGGGCGAGGACCTCTCCCGCCTGTACGCGAGCCTGGACGTGTTCGTGCACACCGGGGCCGACGAGACCTTCTGCCAGGCGGTGCAGGAGGCGCTGGCCTCGGGCGTACCGGTGGTGGCGCCCGCCTCGGGCGGCCCCCTGGACCTCGTCGAGCCCGAGCGCAACGGCCTGCTCTACGACCCGGCCTCGGTGCGCCGGCTGCGGCTGGCGGTGGGGCGGCTGGTCCACAACGGCGCGTTGCGGCGGCGCATGGCCGCGGCCGCGCGCCCCTCCGTGGAGGCCCGGACGTGGGACGTCGTGGGGGACCAACTGCTCGACCACTACCGCTCGGTGATCACGCCGGGGGCCGCTGCGCCGCCCCGCGTTCCGCTGCGCGGCTGAACCGGGGTTACAGTGTCCCGCGGCGGGGTGCGGACCCGGCCCTTCCGCAACGACCGGCGTCCGCTCCCCGCTCACCGCCCGGTCGCGGCGGCCCTGGGCCGGTCCGCGCGCCCGGGGCCGCCGCGCCGCCGCTCGGTCGGCGCGCGCGGGCGTGCTCAGCGGAGCGGGGCGCGGGGGACCTCGTCGGCGGCCTCGCCCGGCCCCACCTCCTGCAGGACCTCGCTGAGCCGGTCGAGGTGGTCGGCGATCCACGGAAGCGCGACGGGGTCGTCGGCTTCGAGCGCGGTGGTGCGCTGGTCCTCGGTCTCGCCGTAGAGCAGGCTGGTGGCCACGCGCATCCGCAGCGCCTGCGGGCTGTCGCCGAACTCCGAGCCGGGCAGCACGCCCACGCCGTAGTCCTCCAGCAGCAGCGCGGTCAGCTCGGAGCCGGTGGTGACGCCGTGCTTGCGCGCCAGGTGGCCGCGCCAGGCCTCCAGGTCGGGGTAGGAGTAGAAGGCCGCCTGCGGGGCGGCGGCCATGGCGCCCGCCTCGGCGAAGCGGTCGGCGGTCTCGCGGGCGACGGCGCCGTGCAGCCGCGCGCTGCGGCGGATCCGGTCGGTGAGCTCGGGGGGTTCGGTGAAGGCGTAGGCGGCGGCCTCCTGGATGGGTGCGGCCGGGCTGGACCAGATCTCGCTCGCGACCCCGAGCAGTCCGGCGCGCAGCCGGCGGCCCTGCGCGCTGTCCGGCAGCCTGACGACGCCCAGCCGCCAGCCGCCCAGCGCCAGGTTCTTGCTGAGACCGGTCGAGACCACGGTGCGCTCGGGTGCGTACTCGGCGGGGCTGTGCACCTCGGCCGCGTCGTCGTAGACCAGGTCGCGGTAGATCTCGTCGGAGATGACGACCAGATCCAGCTCGCGGGCGGTCTCGGCGAGGCGGCGGACCGTCGCGGCAGAGGCGAGGGTTCCGGTGGGGTTGTCGGGGGCGGTGACGATGACGGAGCGGACGTCGCGGCCGCGGGCGCGGGCCTGCCGTACCGCCGCTGCCAGCAGGTCGGGCTGGGGGACCCCGCCCTGCGCGGGTGCGGTGGGGATCTGCAGGCACCGGTAGCCGGCCAGCTGGGCCTGGGCGGCGTAGCTGACCCAGCTCGGTGCGGCCGCGGCGGTGTCTCCGCCGATGGTCAGCAGCAGGCTGTAGAGCAGCGGCTTGCTGCCGGGGCCGGCCACCACCAGGTCGGGGTCGGTGGCCAGGCCGCGGCGCTGCCAGTAGCCGGCGGCGGCGTCGCGCAGCTCGGCGGCGCCGGCGACCGGTCCGTAGGCGTTCTTGCCACCTCCCGCGGCCAGGGCCTCGCGCATGGCGGGGTGGACGGGCAGGCCCGCTTCGCCGAAGCCGAGCGGCACGACGGGCAGCCCTTGGCGCCGTCTCTCGGCCAGTGCCTCGTTCACGGCGAGGGTGGCGGACACGGTGACAGACATGAAGAGATCAACTCCGCATACGTCCGGTGACGAAAGTGCAGTTGGTGACGCGTTTGCTCGCATCACTCCCTGCTTTAACCCTGCCCACTTCCCCCCATCAGCACAAGCGAATCTTTTCGATGCTAAGAGTAAGCTGACCTTATGCTCGACTTGCGGAGGTTGCAGGTACTCAAGGAGTTCGCGGAGCGGGGCACGATCGCGGGCACGGCCGAGGCGCTGGGCTACACGGCGTCGGCGGTCTCCCAGCAGCTGTCTGCGCTGGAGCGCGAGGCGGGCACCCAGCTGCTGGACCGCACCGCGCGCAGCGCCGAACTGACCGACGGCGGCCGGCTGCTGGCCGTGCACGCCGAGCAGATCCTGGCCATGGTCGAGGCGGCCGAGTCGGTGCTGGCCCAGCAGAGCGGTGTCGCGCTGGGGCCTGTCACCGTCACCGCCTTCCCCACCGCGGCGGTCGCCCTGGCACCGCTGCTGGCGCAGAGCCTGCGTCGCCACGAGGGGCTGCAGCTGGTGCTGCGGCAGAGTGTGGGCGCGGCCGGGGTGCGCCAGGTGTCCTCGGCGGAGATGGACATCGCCGTGATCGACGACTGGTCGGAGCGGCCGCCCGATACGGGGACGGGCAAGCTGCGGCACCTGCACCTGCTGCACGACCCGCTGGTGCTGGCGGTGCCGTCCGACCATCCGCTCGCCGACACCCGCCGCCCCGTCGAGCTGCACCGCCTGCTGGAGGAGCCCTGGATCGCGGCGCCCCGCGGCGAGCCCTCGCGGACGGGCACCGACCGGCTCTTCGCCACCGTGGGCGGGGCGCCCGACACCGCCTGGGAGTTCCAGGGCCAAGGCACCATCCTGAACCTGGTGGCGCGGGGGATCGGCATCGCGGCGGTGCCCGCCCTGGCACTGGCCGGGGGCACGTCGGGACTGGTCTTCCGGGTGCTGCCGCAGGCCCCGGCGCGCGACGTCTACGCGGTGGTGCGCGCCAGCAGCATGCGCCGGCCCGCGATCGACGTCACGCTGCGGGCCCTGCGCCTGGCGGCCGCCGAGGTCCAGCAGACGCTGGACGAGGCGCTGCGCAGCGCCGAGCGCACGTGATCCGTTCCAGCGAAACGACAGATCCGCTTGAGGACCCGAGGTCAGTCAGTCGCTGGGTCAGACCCCGCCGGGAGACGCTCAAGTACATCCTCACTGTCAGTCGCCGATAAGGCCGTCGAATACGCGGGTCCGGCGGTGCAGGCGGTGCAGGCGCCGGCGCAGCCGCCGGGAGAGGTGGCGCGCGCGGTCGCGCTGCTCGCGGGTCACCCAGAAGCGCTCGAAGGCGTCGATGCGCTGCCGGCGCAGCGCCTCCAGCTCGGCCTCGGCGTCCTCGACCTTGCGCTGCAGGTCGGCATGGGCCCGCTCCAGGCCGACGAGCGCCGCATCGCACTCGTCGGCCTCACGTTGGACCCGCCGCAGACGGACGGCGACACCGTGGATGTCCGCCGCCCCTCGCAGCCGGCCAGTCCCAACGAACCACACATCACAAGGTCTATCCGGCACCCGACCCGGTATCACCAGTATGTGACGCAAAGAATGCGGAAAGTCACCGACAATGCCAATGCGGCTAGTTGGTGCTCATGAAGGCGGATTGAGCGGATTGCCCAAAACGCCGGGAAGCAGAGCTTTGTCCGACCCCGCCGACCCGCCGCCGGTCGTCCGGCCTCGGCACCGGGGCCGCGGAAGCACTGCTGCGGCCGCCCGCCGCCCGCGGTCAGGCGGCGATGACCGGGCGGCGCGCACGGGGAGCGCTCAGCGCCGTACGCGACCGGCGCAGGCCCGCGAAGTGGCGCGGGCGGACCTCGCCGTAGATCTCGACGAACCGGTCCAGAGACCTCCGGTGGTCGTGCCGGCGGGCGATCTCGCGGCTGGCCGCCCCCATCTCGGCGCGCGCCCTCTCGGGCTCCAGCACCTCCAGCAGCCGCTCGCCCAGGGCCTCGACGTCGCCCGGCGCGTACAGGTAGCCGTTGCTCCCGGGCGTGACCAGGTGCGGCAGGGCCAGCGCGTCGGCGGCCACGACCGGCAGGCCGGTCGACATGGCCTCCAGCGTCGCGATGCTCTGCAGCTCGGCGACGCTGCCGATCGCGAACATGTCGGCGGCGACGTAGAACTTGGGCAGGTCGGCGTCGGGCACGAAGCCCAGGAAGTGCACGCGGTCCGCCACGCCCCGATCGGCCGCGAGCCGCCGCAGATCCTGCTCGCGCTGGCCGGTCCCGGCCAGGGCGAGCTGCGCGTCGCGGCGCTCCAGCACCCGCGGCAGCGCCCGGATCAGCTCGTCGATGCGCTTCTCCTCGTCGAGCCGGCCGACGAAGGCGATGGTGTCGCGCTCGGGCAGCCCGAACCGCTCGCGCGCGGCGGTGCGCTCGGCCGGGCGCGGGTGGAAGCGGTCCAGGTCGATGCCGCAGGAGACGGCCTCGACGGTCCGGGTGAAGCCCTTGTCCCGCAGCAGCCCGGCCGCGCGCTCGGTGGGCGTGGTCACGTGGTCGGCGGCATAGGCCACCCGCACCATGTCGCGCCAGGCGAAGGCGCCCACCATGCTGTGCAGCCGCTCGGGGATGTGGGCGTGTGCGAACAGGTTGTCCGGCATGAAGTGGTTGGTCAGCACGACCGGGGTGCCGGACAGCCGCGCCCGGTGGATGGCCGCGCGGCTGGCGGTGAAGTGGCTCTGCGCATGCACCACGTGCGGCCGCAGCCGCTCGATCAGCCGGGTGAGGTGTCCGCCGATTCCCGCCGGCAGGGTGGTGCGCATCGTGTCGTGCACCATCACCGACACCGACCGCAGGTAGTGCATGGTCACCCCGGAGTCCGCGCTGATACCGGGCTCGCCGGTGGGCGAGGCGCAGACGACGTGCACGTCGTGCCCGCGGGCGGCCAGGCCGGTGGCCAGGCGGCGGGTGAAGTAGGCCGCGCCGTTGACGTCCGGGGGGTAGGTGTCGGCCGCGATCAGAACCCGCAGGCGCTCGTGCCCGCCGGCCTCGTCGCCGGCTCCGGTACGGGGCAGGTATCGCTGGCTCAAGGGGGTCATCGGGACTCTCCTGAGGTCGTGGTCGTGGATGCTCGGGCACCCGGCGATGCGTTGCCGGGCTTGGTGGCGGTCGGCTCGTCGCGGTCGGCGACCGCTCGGAGCGCCTCGGGATTGCGGTTGCGCGCCAGGGCCAGCACGACGGTGCCGCCGAGGGCCAGCAGCGCCGCGCCGACGGCCAGCACCTGGTTGAGCGGGGTCGTCGGGAGGCCCTCTCCCAGCAGCAGCGCGCCGATCCCCGCTCCGACGACGGGGTCGACCACCAGAAGCGTGGCGTAGGCGGCGGCGAAGTGCCCGGTGCGGTAGGCGTTCTGCTGGAACAGCCCGCCCAGGACGGCCGCGGCCAGGCACATCGGCGTCAGCCAGGTGAACACCGCGGTCCAGTCGGCGGCGGCGTTGGCCGCCACCACGCGGGCGAGGGCCGAGGTGGTGCCCAGGGCCGCACCGCCGACGGTCGCCAGCAGCAGCACCCGGGGGCCGGGCCGCACCCAGTGGGCCGCCGCGAACACGGCGCAGCCCAGCGCGAGGATGGCGCCGGTCAGCCCGAGTCCGGTGCCGATGGACAGCTGCGGTACCTCGGCACTGTGCGGGAACAGCAGCAGGAGTCCGCTCAGCCCCGCCATCACGGCGGTTCCGGCGGCGATCTGCCCGGCCCGGACCCGGGTGCGGTTGAACAGCGCCGACAGCACGATGGCGAACAGCAGCCCGGTGACGCCGATGGGCTGGATGATCGTCAGCGGTGCGCCGCTGAGCGCCACAAGGTGCAGCGCGACGCCCGCTCCCGCGCCCGCGGTGCCGATCACCCAGCGGGGGCGGCGGGCGAGGTGCACGAGGAAGCCGACCCGCGCGACGCTGTGCCCGGGCGCCCGCACCGCGTCGCGCTCCTGCAGAGCCGAGCCGAGCGCCATGCAGAAAGCGCCCGCCAGGGCGATGAGCACTGACCAGACGATCACGCTCGCTGCGCCTCCCCCGCTATCGGCGGTCGTTGCGGCGCCGACTCGGCGCCCTCCTGCCTACCAACCAGCCAAGTACAAAGCCTGCGGCGAATCGAGGAAGTCACCACCCAAATCCGGGTAGTGCCACCCCTACCGCGCCGGGTAGGCCCTGCCCGCGGCTGCGCACCTCCCTGGATACCCCTTCGGTCTGTCCGCGCCCCCGCGGGGCGGGGAATCGAGGGAAACATCAGGTCAAGAGTCCGTGACTGCGGACGCTCGCGATGAACCCGCTACCCGCATCGACTCCTATCAAGCCCGGTGGGGGAAGGTCCGGGCGGGCGGCGGCGCCCTGCGGCGCCGGGCCCCGGACCGGCGCCGCCCCCGGTGCCCCCGCCCGGGCCAGCGCGGACCGAGTGGAACGGGGACTCACTCGCCGGTGACCGGATGCGGAAGCGTGTTAGGCGGGCACGCCGGCTGAACGGCGGTGCCGATGCCGGCCGCCGCGGCCTCAGCGCTCGCACCGAGTCCTCCGCGGGTGAGGACGCCGACCGCGATCGTGCCGAACAGGAACCTGCACCTGGGAACTCCCCCGGCCGCCTTTCGTGATCTTCATTCGTACATTCCCGGTCATCGCCGCCATACGGTCCTGCGGCCGGTACGCCCGGTGCCCGCCGACCGCAAGCGGCGAATCCGCCGTGCGGGGAAAACGCGGCCCCGGCGTACCGGGCTGTTTTTCTACCACACCCGTCCGAAGTGGACGATTCCCCGAGGTGACGCCGCCGTTCGAGCGCCGCACCCGCGGATCGGATTTCCCCGTGACCTGCGGAGAGAATGGTCGGACAACGGGATGTCCATTGTCCCCGGCGGCAATACCCCGCTATTCCTTCTGCCGCCTGTATGGCATGTCGCCCTCGCCGGCGGTGAACGAGGACCGACAATTCGATGAAGGACTCCGCCCCCGTGCACTCGCCGGGAAGGCGAAACGTCTTCTTCATGAAGTGCCGGATGCGCGACCGCGCTCCGGCACCCGGTCTCCACTGCCGGAAGACGGTCACGAGGAGAGTTCGCATGCGCTTCTACCTGGCACTCGCATCCGCCGCGCCCGACGGCGCGGCCCCCATCCCCGAGCACGTCGTGGCGGCGGCACGCGCACTGGCGCAGCGCGTGCTGCCCGTCCCCCCGCAGACCCTGCGGCACACCGCCTGGCAGGCTCCGCGGCACAACATCGCGCTGCTCGCCTGGACCAACGAGCCCGAACACGAGTGGCTGCCCGAACCGCTCGCCGCCACCCGCGACGAGAGCGGCGAGGGCGTCCTCGGCTACAGCGGCTATCTGGCCGACCCCGCGAGCCTCAGGGCGCTGCTCGACCTCGGCGGCGACGCGGACCCCGGACCGCTCGTCGACCGGACGGGCGGGGCCTTCGGCGTCTTCCGCGCCACACCCGCGGGCGTGGACGCCGTCACCACCATCACCCGAAACGACCCGGTGTACTACACCGAACGGTCCCGGCTGCACGTGGTGGGCAACCGCGCGGCACTGGTCCACCTGGTCGCCCGCGCCGCCGAGGACGGGCCGGACGCCCGCCTGCCGCCCACGCCGGAGTACGACATCCCGCCGATGCAGGCGCTGGTGCGGCACGGCTTCTACCTGACCGACCACACGCCGTTCCGCGGCACCACCACCCTGACCGAATGCGCGACGCTGCGCATCCGCGACGGGGTCGCGCGCACCGCCGCCCGCGACCTGCCGACCCCCGAGCCCGCCCCGCGCGGCCGACGTGCGCGCCGCGAGCGGGTGCGGGCGCTGGCCGACGCGCTCCTGGAGTCGGTCGAGCCGGTCCGCCGGCACGACGAGGCGATATCCCTGTCGCTCACCGGAGGCCGCGACAGCCGGCTGGTGGCGGCCGTCCTGCACGCGGCCAAAATCCCCTTCCGGGCGACGACGCGCGGCTTCGACGACCACCCCGACGTCGTCCTGGCCCGGCGCATCTGCGAGCGGCTGGGCGTGGCCGACCACCGGGTGCAGGCGCCGGAGCTCGACGGAGACGACGCGGTGCTGGCCGAGCATCCCCTGCCGCGCACCGCGCGGCTGGTGCGGATGACCGAGGGGATGAACTCGGCCTTCGAGAACGTCATCGCGCCCGGCGAGTTCCTGGTGGAGGCCCGCCTGTCCGGTTCGGGCGGCGAGGCGCTGCGGGGCGGCTGGCTCAACGACCAGCAGAGCCTCGACCGCGAAGGGCTGCTGAAGAAGTTCAACACCATCACCCGCGCCCAGACGCCGCTGATGACCCCGCAGGCCAAGGCCGAGGGCGACCGGCTCTACACCGCCTACACCGAGGAGTTCGACGAGCTGACCGTGGGGCTGGACCGGATGTTCCTGCGCTTCCGCAGCGGCCGCTGGCTGCCCGGCTCGCGCACGGCCACGCTCATCGGCTACTGCATGTACCACCCGTTCCTGGACCACCGGGTCCGCTGGGAGGCGATGCGGCTCTCGCCGGACTGGCGCTGGTCAGAGGAGGTCGTCTTCCAGTTGCTGACGCATCTGGCCCCCGACCTCGCGCGGCTGCCGGTGGCAGACCGCCCCTGGCGCTTCGACCAGCGGCGGATGCTCAACCCGCTGCGGCGGCGGGCGCGCCGGCGGCGCCACGCGCTCAAGGCCCGCACGACGGCCGGCGGCTTCGACTGGCGGCGCAAGCTCAGCGCCGACTACGTCGCGCCCATGCGGGAGCGCATCCTGGACACCCCCGAGCTGTTCGAGCTGGTGGACAAGGGCCGCATCGAGGAGCTGCTGCACCAGGACCCGGTCTCACGGCCCCAGCAGGTCTGGCACCTGTACTCCATGGCCGTGCTCCTCTCCGACGAGTGGCTCTCGCCCGCCCCGCCCGCCGACGAGCACGCCGAGCGCATCCGCATCCCCATCCGGTGACACCCCGCCCCGAGCGGCCGGGAGGCGGCCGGATCCGGCCGCCCCGGCCCCGGGCTGCGCGCGAGCGGGCCCGCGCGTGCCGCCGGGAGTCCGGTCGTGGCACCATGGGGCGACTATTGGTCTAGACCGGATGGGAGCGCCTTCCGTGCCCGCTGATTCGCTGGTGCCGCGGCCCGCCGAAATTTCGACCGGCGCCTATGACGGCCTCGTGCTCACCCCGTCGACGAGGATCGACGCCGACCATGCGGCCCGCGGCGCCGAGCTGTGGCTGCGCACGGAGCTGGGGGCGGCCACCGGCCTGCCGCTGCCGCGCGGCGACGGGCAGAGCGCGCAGATCCGGCTGAGCGTGGACCGGGGGGCCGGTCTGGGCAGCGAGGGCTACCGGCTGATCGTCGACGGCGAGGGCGCGCTGGTCGTCGGCCACGACCCGGCGGGCGTCTTCTACGGCGCCCAGACCCTGCGCCAGCTGCTGCCGCCGGCCGCCTACCGCCGCGCTCCGCTGGAGCCCGACGGCCGGTGGACGCTGCCGAGCGTGCGCATCACCGACCGGCCGCGCTTCGGCTGGCGCGGGTGCATGCTCGACGTGGGGCGGCACTTCATGCCCAAGCACGACGTGCTGCGCTTCGTCGACCTGCTGGCGCTGCACAAGCTCAACGTCCTCCACCTGCACCTGACCGAGGACCAGGGCTGGCGCCTGGAGATCAAGCGGTACCCGCGCCTTACCGAGGTCGGCGCCTGGCGCACGGAGAGCCAGGTCGGCGCCGGGAGCCCGGCGGCGTTCGACGGGCGTCCCCACGGCGGCTTCTACACCCAGGACGACATCCGCGAGATCGTCGCCTACGCCGCGGCGCGGCACATCACCGTGGTGCCCGAGATCGACGTCCCCGGCCACTCGCAGGCCGCCATCGCCGCCTACCCCGAGCTCGGCGAGGGCGAGCCGGTGGGCGTGGCGCGGCACTGGGGGATCATCGACAACGTCCTCAACGTCACCGACACCACGCTGGAGTTCTACCGCAACGTCTTCGACGAGGTCCTGGACCTGTTCCCCAGCACCTAC
The DNA here is from genome assembly GCF_039542725.1 of Streptomonospora halophila. Taxonomy (NCBI): domain Bacteria; kingdom Bacillati; phylum Actinomycetota; class Actinomycetes; order Streptosporangiales; family Nocardiopsidaceae; genus Streptomonospora; species Streptomonospora halophila. The sequence goes on from NZ_BAABIK010000005.1 coordinate 171,017, forward strand.
ATCTGCGTGGGCGGCGACGAGTGCCCCAAGGAGCAGTGGCGCCGCAGCCCGACCGCGCAGCGGCGCATCCGCGAGGAGGGGCTCGCCGACGAGGAGGAGCTGCAGAGCTGGTTCGTCCGGCACTTCGACGGCTACCTCGCCGAACGGGGGCGCCGGCTCCTGGGCTGGGACGAGATTTTGGAGGGCGGCCTGGCGCCGGGCGCGACGGTGATGTCCTGGCGCGGCACCGAGGGCGGTGTCGCCGCCGCTCGCGCGGGACACGACGTGGTGATGTGCCCGACCGACACCTCCTACCTGGACTACCGCCAGTCCGGCGACGACGGCGAGCCCGTCCCCGTCGGCACCGTGCTGACCACCGAGGACGTCTACGCGGCCGAGCCGGTGCCCGCCGAGCTGTCGGAGCAGGAGGCCCGACGGGTGCTGGGCGCCCAGGTCAACGTCTGGACCGAGCACATGGACACCCCCCGCGCGGTCGACTACATGGTCTTCCCCCGCCTCGCGGCCTTCGCCGAGGCGGTGTGGTCGCCGGGCCGCCGCGAGTACGGCGGGTTCCTGCCCCGCCTGGAGGAGCACCTGCGGCGGCTGGACGCACTGGGCGTGGAGTACCGGCCGCTGTCGGGCCCCCTCCCCTGGCAGAGCCGCCCGGGAGTGCCCGGCCGCCCGCGCTGAATCCCGCGGAAGCGCCCCCGGCACAGGCGTCCGCGCGTCCGCTCGACCGGCGAGCGGACGCGCGGGTGAGCACGCGCGCCGCGGCGCCTGCGGGCAGGCGGCGGGTCAGGCGGCGGGGGCCGCGTCGGCGGTCTCCTCGGCGATGACTTGGCGGGCGACGTCGGGACGGTCGGAGATCAGGCCGTCGACGCCTTTGCCGATGGCCGTGCGCATGTCGCGGGGCTCGTTGACCGTGTAGGTGTGCACCTCCATGCCGGCCTCGTGGACGAGCTGGACGTAGTCGGCGTCGATCGCGGTGTGGTTGGGGTTGATCTGGTCGGCCCAGCCCGCGTAGTCGCCGATCTCCTCGGCGGGCACCTTGCCCAGCAGGCCGTGCGGCACCCGCGGCAGCAGGTCCTGCGAGCGGCGCATCGACTCCCAGTCGAAGCTCTGGATCACCAGCCGGGGCCAGCGCCACGACGGCCGGGGTGCCGACCAGTACGGGCTCTTGCGCAGGTCGGCGGCGATCTCGGCTTCGATTCCCGGGGAGAGCTCGGGCGACTTGAGTTCCAGCAGCAGGTTCAGCCGGTGCCGGCGCAGCCGCCGCAGCGCCTCGTCCAGGGTCGGCACGGGCTCGCCGGCGAACGCGGAGCCGAACCACGACCCCGCGTCGAGCCGCCGGATCTCGGCGAGGGTGAGGTCGGCGACGGCGTAGGAGTCGCGCCCGGGGAAGACGTCCTCGGCGTCGGTGGTGCGCTCCAGGGTCGTGTCGTGCATGATGACGAGCTCGCCGTCGGCGGTGCGCTGAACGTCCAGCTCCACCGTCGTGGCGTCGAGCCGGTTCGCGGCGTCGACGGCGGCCAGCGTGTTCTCCGGAGCGTAGGCCGAGGCGCCGCGGTGGGCGACGTCGAGCACGGCCGGCACCCGCTGCTTCGCGGGACCGGCGCTGTCCTGCTGCGCGGCCGCGGACGGCACGGCCGGGGCGGGTGCGGCGGCGGGGGACCCGGGCATGGCCGCGACGGCGCCGGTGCCGCCCGCAAGGGCCAGCACCAGGGTCGCCACCGTGAACCCGAACCGTCGGAACATGTCACTCCCTCGTTTCGAGGTGCATCACTGACCGTCCAAGACTGGCCCCGGACGGTTGCCGCCGAGTGTCGCCGAGTCGATCCCGCCGTGCCGCGCCCGGAAACTCCGCCGCGCAGGGCGCGGGGGCGCGCGGAGTCGGCGACGCGGGATCGACCGACAACACTCCGGAATCGATCGGATGCACAGAGTGCGATTCTATGACGCGTCGGCGTCCGCGGCCGGGACCGATCGGGGGGAGTCTCCAAACGCCGAAGACGCCGCGGTGAACCTGCTCCGCGGCGTCTTCGGAACCTTGTGCGCTGCCTGTCCGCCGGGCGGGCGTCCGGCCCCGGACCGCGCTATGCGGTGTCGGCCGGGCTCGACGGCATCGGGTGCGCCATGCGGATGCCGGCCCGGTCGAAGTCGCGCTTGAGGTGGCCGCGCAGCTCGCGGTCCAGCTCCCACTGCTCGCCCGGCTTGGTCTTGGCCATGACGCGGAAGACCACCGCGCCGTTGGCGATGCCGACGACGCCGGCGGCGGCGGGGGACTCCAGCAGGCGGGCGGCCTGCTCAGGCAGCTCGGCGAATGTTTCGAGGCTGCGCTCGACGACCTCGGTGGCCTGCGCGACGTCCACCCGGGAGTCCAGCGGGATCTCGACGACCGCGCGCGCCCAGTCCTGGCTCATGTTGCAGACGCGCAGGATCTCGCCGTTGCGCACATACCACAGGCCGCCGTTGAGGTCGCGGATCTTGGTCACCCGCAGGCCGACCTCCTCGACGGTGCCCACGGCTTCGCCGACGTCCACGACGTCCCCGACGCCGTACTGGTCCTCGATCAGCATGAAGACCCCGGAGAGGAAGTCCTGGACCAGGCTCTGGGCGCCGAAGCCGATGGCGAGCCCGAGCACGCCCGCGCTCATCAGGATCGGACCGAGGTTGACCCCGAGCTCGCCCAGGGCCATGACGATCGCCACCCCGATGATCACGATCGAGGCGATGCTGCGCAGCACGGAGCTGATGGCCTCGGCGCGCTGCTGCTGCCGCTCGTTCCCGGCCCCGTCGGCCTTGGCCAGCACGCGGCTGCCGAGCTTGCCGCTGCCCAGGCGCTGGTGGGAGGCGGCCAGCCGCTTGACGCCGTGCTCGATCAGGCGCCCGGCGACGGCGCGCAGGATGACGGCGATGACCAGGATCAGCACGATCCGGATCGCACCGGAGATGAAGGCCCCGGAGTTGTCCGAGAACCAGTCGACGACGGGCCCCGCCTGCGCCATCAGTACGGTGTGCCCTTCGGCGCCGAGCAGCGGTGGCACACCCGCCTCCGCCGTGCTCGCTCCTGGCATGCTCTCTCCTTCGTATCGGCTTGGTCCGGGGGCGCCGCCGCTCCGGCGGCGGCTCGCGACCGGCGGCGGCGGGCGGGCCGGGCCCGCGGGGAACCGCCGTTCGGGCCGCGCTAGTCCTCGGCCATCGTGTCATAAGGCCATCTACCAGCCAAAAGAACGCAATGAACGGGCAAGATCCGGACCGGCGGCGGCAATGGACACCGCTCGGGGAGCAATCGGATTCGGGTGATCGACGGCCGCGCGGAGCGGCCTCGGCGCGCCTGGAACATCCGCCGCGGTAGCCATGTGGGCCGATTCGGCGCCACGACACGCGAACGACACGGTGTGAGCAGATGATTACGCAATGTGCGATTTTTGTTGGGCGGTGGCCCGCAGGGTTTGCACCAGCCACCTGACACGCGCTTGGCAATCAATGGAGAGGTCCGAGCATGCGCAAGCACCAGAAGCGATGGATCGCGCTCGCCGGTGCCGCCACCTTGTCCGTGGCAGGCCTGGTAGCGGCCGGCGGCCCGGCGTCGGCGGAGTACAGACCCGGCGACGACCCGCTGGCCTGGCCGGTCGTCCGACAGCACGCGTCCTCCTACTCCCTGGACGGGTTCGACATCGCGTACCTGCCGCCGGGACTGGAGAGGTTCGGCATCCACGCCGTCTCCAAAACGGGGAACTCCGGCGAGCGGGTCTCGACGGTCTCGTGGGTGCAGGGCACCGACGCGGTGTACGGCAGGGTCAGCGTGATCCGCTCGCAGGACATCACCGACCTCGACGACCTGCGGAAGGCGCGCTACGGCCGAATCGAGGACAAGGCGCTGCAGAAGACGAAGGCCAACGGCTTCCCGGCCTACATGTCCGAGAAGACCGGCGACCTCTTCTGGGTCCCCGAACGGGGCGTGGCCGTGGAGGCCTACCTCCAGCCGGACCGCTGGGAGGCCGACGAGCTGGCCGCCTTCGCCGACGGCGTGGAGCGGCGCACCGCGGACGAGGGGACGCAGGGCGCCGAGGAGTCTGCAGGCGCGGAGGAGGACGGTCAGGAGGCCGCGGACTCCGGCGGCGAGGAGGCCGGTTCCGCGGAGTCCGCCGGCTCCGGTGAGGGCGCCGCCGAGGAGCAGCCCGCGGAGGGCACCGGCGAGTCCGCGGACGAAGGGCCCTCCAAGCAGGAGGCCGGTGGGCCGTCCGCCGACGTCCGGCCTGCGGGCACGCAGGGCCAGGAGCCGGAGGACCAGGGGGCGGACGCGACGCCGGGCGCCGGGAAGCCGCAGGAGGAGGTGCCGGAGCAGGGCGCTGTGACCCCCTCACCCGGCACCGGCGGACAGCCCGCCGAAGAGGTTCCTGAGACCGGCGGACAGCCCGCCGAGGAGATCCCCGAGACCGGACAGCAGCCCACCGGTGAGGCCGCCGGCCGGTCCGCGGAGGCCGCCGACGGCATGTTCGCGCCCGGTGTCCCGCTGGCGGACGCGCGCACCTGTGTGGCCGAGAAGCTGCTGACCGGGGACTCCGATGCGGTGCCGGCCGAGGTCGCCGCGGACGACGGCGCACTGCTCGAGCTGTGGCGGTCGGTCGGCTCCGACTCCCGGGACGAGGCGGCCCGCGCCTGCGCGGACCGCTTCGCGGCCGAACCGGCGCAGGTCGAGCGGATGATGACCGGACTCGCCGCCGAAACCGCGGCCGACGCCGCCTCGGAGGAGGCCGGCGCCCAGGAGGACGCCGAGCAGAACGAGGAGTCCGGCCGCGACGGCACCGGGACCGGGACCGGGCAGGCGGAGGAGTCATCGGACTCCGGCCCCCTGGGCCTGTGGGATGCGATCCCGTGGCCCCTGCCCGATGTGACGGTCCGCTTGTAGTGCACCCGCGGCCCTGCGCGGCGGAAGCGGCGGCCAGGTGAGCCGGCCGGCCGATGGCGGCGGGGACTCGCGCGAGTCCCCGCCGCTCCCATCGCGGGCCGCGGTCGACGCGCCGGCCGCCGCGTCAGTCCTCGGCGGGCAGCACCGTAGCGCCGACCTCGCCGAGCCGGATGAGACCGCCGCCCATCCCCTGCGCCCAGGCGCGGATCCCGACTGTGTCGCCGTCCTCCAGATAGCCGCGGGCCGCGCCGCCGGAGAGCCGGAGCGGAGCCTCGCCCGCCGACTCCAGCTCCAGCAGGCTCCCGCGCCGCCCCTCCTCTCCCCCGGAGACCGCGCCCGAGGTGTAGAGGTCCCCGGTGCGCAGCGCCGCCCCGTTCGCGGTCAGGTGGGCGAGGAGCTGGTCGGGGGTCCAGTACATGGCCGCGTACTGCGGCCGGGAGACGACGTCGCCGTTCAGGCGCACCTCGAACCGGACGCGCAGACCCCAGTCGGCCACCCGCGCCAGGTTCGGCAACGGCGGCGGCGCCTGCGCGCGGCCCGCGAACCGCGCCGCCCCCAGCGCGTCGGTGGGCACCACCCACGGCGATACCGGGACGGCGAACGACGCACCGGTCAGCGGGCCCAGTGGCAGGCCCTCCCACGCCTCGATGTCGCGCGCGTTGAAGTCGGCCGCCAGCACCGCGCCGAAGACGTGCTCGACGAAACCGGAGACCGGCACGCTGCGCCCCGGCGAGGTCGGCACGCCCACGACGAAGCCCAGGTGCGCCTCGGCGTCCATGCGTGTGCTCGGCCCGACGTGCGGCGCCCCGCCGCCCGCACGCGCGCGCTGGCCCGCGGGGCGCCGCACACCGCAGCCGGAGGCGGTCAGGGCGCCGGCGCGCCCGTGCCGGCCGACGGGCTGGCGGTACCACCGGTCGGGCAGGCCGGTGCCGGGCCGGAGCAGGTTCTGGACGGCGGCGGCGTGCTCCGCCGACCCCTGGAAGACGGTGTAGTCGGCCGTCTCGAAGGGGCGCAGCAGCCGCACCTCCGACAGCGGGACCAGGTGCGGTTCGGCGGCCGCGCGCCCCTTGTCGGCCGCGAGCATTCCGGCCACCTTGGCGCGGGTCGCGCGCCAGGCCGTGGAGCCGCGCGCCATGAAGGGGCCCAGGGAGGGCGCCGCGAACTCCGGGTCGCCCAGCGCCCCCGCCAGGTCGAGCACCCACCGGCCCACCCGCACGCCCACCCGCGGCGGCTCCCCGGCGCGCGCGAACACGCCGTAGGGGAGGTTGTCCGCACCGTAGCCCGTGCTATCGGCTCCGGGCACCCACGTCGTCCGCACGGTCCTCCTCGTCGCTCACCGCTGCCGCGCGCAGCCCGGACCGAGTACGGATCCGGGCGCGCCCGTGCGCTTACACCTGCCAGCCGCCCAGCAGGCCGAGCGCCGCGGCCTCGCGTACGGGGTCGCCGGTGCTGCGCGCGGCGTAGCCCATCAGCACCTCCCGCGTGCGCAGCGCGGTCGCCGGATGCAGACCGCGGGCCAGGCGCGCGAGGTGCCGCGCGTCGGTGGCCGACAGCAGGCCGGGCACGCTGCCGTGGTCGCCGTCGACGACGGAGGCGGTGGCCAGCAGCAGGTTCAGGTAGCCGTACTGCGGGGCACCCGTGGCGGGGTCGGTGCGGCCGGCGGCCTGCGGCGGCCCGCCGGCCGCCACGAACGGGACGTCGCGCTCCACGCAGGCGGTGATGAGCACGCCGAGCTCGCGGGCGTCGGGGACCAGCTCCGGGCGCGGGCCGCCGCAGCGGATCTTGACACCCAGCGGGCGCGCGCCGCTGAGGACGTCCACCGCGTCCAGCCAGCCGGGTTCGCGGAACGGCTCGAAGTAGACGACCCGCCCTGCGGCGCCGATGTCGCCGGTGCGGAACAGCGCGGCCACCAGGCGCAGGTCCTCGGGGCGGGCGCGGGTCTCGTAGTGGGTGATCCGGACCCGGGGGTCGCGCTCGGGCACCTCGCCCGCGATGCCCCGGTCGGTGTCGAGGACGAGGCCGACGTCCACAGGGCCGTGGCCGTCGAGGCGCGTGAGCAGGTCGCCCCATCGGGCCTCCGGGCACAGCAGGCGGTGCGAGAGCATCGGGTGGGCGACGATGCTGTCCGAGCGGTGCCGCTCGACCGCCTGCACCACGGGCAGGGGCCGAAAGTCCGGCGACTCGGCGGAGCCGTCCTGCGGGGCGTGCGTCGCGGCGTCGGCGCGGCGATCGGCGCCGGGACCGCGGGCGCGCTGCCCCTCGTCCGGGCGGCGGCACGTGGCGGGCGGGCACAGACCGGCGTCGTCGACCAGTCCGCGCAGCAGGATCTGGGCGGGGGTCTCCTCCTCGGCCAGTGCCAACGCTGCGAATCCCCCGTCCGTCGCGTCGTAGGCCCGGTAGCCCGCGTAGGGTGCGGCCGCCTGCTCGGAGACGCCGGCGGCGGCCTGCGCGCGGAGCCGGGCCGTCCGGCGGCGGGCGCGGCGGCCGCCGATTCGGGTCCGCCGCACCGCCGTGTCGTCAGGCCCTCCGCTGCGTCCCTCCATGGCGCCTCCTCCCGTGAGGCGCGGACCGCGGCTCGTCCCCCGCTCCGCGCCCCTGCCGGATATAGGCATCCCTTGTGCCTGTATGGCTACTTCTACCCAGCTTTGCCGGAGTCCGTGCCTTGAAGTCGGCCGGAGACCGGTGGGGCGGGCCGGTCGGAGGTGGCGCGAAGCACCGCCGGTGGGAGGCGGCCGACCGGGAGGAACGCCGCGGGGGCCAATTGTCGCGCTCCGCTCCGCCGCCTCTACCGCGGCGTGGTACGGACGCTTTCCGGTGGTTCCTGTTGCCGCGTCCCATGGGAGGGACCCTCGCGAGGAATACCCGAGAAATACTGTTTCTGCCCTGTTTACGGGCTCGGAGGGCGTTGAACTCCGCCCTTGCCAAAACGGCCGGGCACTGCTTACCTTGATCCAGAAGTCGATGGGCCCCGCAGTCACGGGGCGCCGTCGCATACGACCACAAGCAGGGCTGGTTTCGCTGGCTCCCCCTCCCTCAGTGACTTGCCCTGCGCCTCTCCTGCGGAGTCCAGCCAACCCCTCCCGGCTGGTCTCCATCGTGCAGGAGGAAAGGGGCGGTGCCGGCGCGGCGCCGCCCCTTTCGCTGTCCCGGTGCGGCACCGACGGGCGGGCGGTGGCCTTTCGCACACCGGCGGTGCCGGTACCCGCCGCAGCGCGGCCGCGGGCTCCCCGGGAGCCGCTGTCAGCCGTGGACGCGCACGACGCCGGCCATGTTGTCCATGCGGACGTCGGTGACGCGCACGTCCAGCCCCGTCCTGGGCGCCTCCAGCATCCGCCCGCCGCCGAGGTAGATGGCCACGTGGGAGATGTAGTCGGGCGCCGTGGGGTCGTTGCGCCAGAAGATGAGGTCGCCGCGGCGGGCGTCGGCGTACTCGAGCTGCTCGCCGGCGAACCACTGGTCGTGGGTCACGCGCGGGACCGACACCCCCGCCTCGCCGAACGCCCATTGCACGAGCCCGGAGCAGTCGTAGCCGCCCTCGGACATCGACTCGCCGCCCCACACGTAGGGCACGCCGAGGCGCGTTTCGGCCGCCGCGATCGCGGTTTCGAGGGTCCGCGAGTCCAGGGCCTCGCCGGTCGCGCCGGCGGGCCGGGGCTCGGGGTCCTCGGCGAGCACCTGCAGCGAGGCCTCGTCGCCGAGGGCCTTCTCCAGCCGGTCCTGCAGGTCCCACAGGTCGGCGTCGGGCGCCGAGACGATCAGCGCGTTGCCTCGGGGAAAGCCCAGCTCACGGGCCAGGTCGCGGGAGACCAGCGCGTCGATTCCGGCGACGCCGGAGGTGGCGTGGGTCCACACCTCGCGCGTGACCTCCCCCTTCGCACCGGCCAACTCGACCCTGCTGCCCACATCCAGGCCGCGCTGCTTGCCCGCGTCGGCGGACAGGGCGACGCGGCCCTCGGCGATGCCCTGCCAGATGTCGTCGGACTTCGCGGACGGCTCGGGGGCGTAGTTGCGGAAGCCGGAGGGGTCGACGCCGAGCACGGCGGTGCCCTCGCCGTCGACGTCGAGCCGGGCGGCGTCGACGGTCTCGACGGACTCGACGCCGTCGAGCCCGGCGACCTCGCGCACGCGCTCCCGGGGGATCGACTCGGGAAGCACGGCGAAGTACTCGCGGGAGCGGGCGCGGTCGAACCCGGCGACCTCGGCGTGGTCGTTGAGCTCACCGGTGTCGCCCACGGGCGGGGAGGATCCGGTACCGGCCGGCGAGGCCGGTCCGCCGGTGGAGGGTGCGCCGGCCATCTGCTCGCCGACGGCCGGGCGCTCTTGGACGTCGGGCGAGGGGGCCGCCCAGGCCGGAGCCGCACCGAAAGCGGTGAACGCGACGGCAAAGGCCGCGGTCGTCCCCGCACACGATCTCCACCGTTGACGCACGTGTACCCCGCTCTCCTGCTGTGGGCCGACCCTGGGCCGGTGCGGCCGTTCGGCCGGCTTCAAGCGTCTCCAAGCATGGTGTTCCCCGGGTGTCGATTTCAAGCGTCCGAAACGTGAACTGCGGGTGCCTTCAGACACCGCACCAGGTCAGGTCCGCGCGAGCAGCAGGACCGAATTGTGCCGCGTTTCGCGCGCCGTGAGCGCGTGCGCAACGCGTGCCTCAGGCATCGGAGTAGCGGTCGACGACGGCGATGTCCAGCGGGAAGCGCACCGGGGTGTCGCCGAACATGAGCGCCGCGGCCTCGTCGGCGGCTGCGCGCAGCGTCTGCACCGCCGCCTCGGCCAGAGTGCGGGGCACGTGCAGCACGAGCTCGTCGTGCTGGAAGAACACCAGCTGCGGCCGCCCGGCGGCGGAGTCGAGGTCGGCGAGCCCGCGCCGGACCGCCGCCATGAGCACCAGCGCCCATTCGGCGGCGGTGGCCTGGACGACGAAGTTGCGTGTGAAGCGGCCCCGCTCGCGCGCCGCCCGGTCGCCGGGGCCGGCGGACCCGCCCTCGTCGGCGTCGTCCTCGGCCCCCCACATCGGCGGCGGGCAGGTGCGGCCCAGCCATGAGCGCACCAGACGGCCCTGTTCGCCCTCGCGGGCGGCGGCGTCGACGTGCTCGACGGCCCGGGGATAGGCCTGCCGCAGCCGGGGCAGCAGGGCTGCGGCGTCGCCGCTGGTCTGGCCGTACATCGCGGCCAGCAGCGCGATCTTGGCACGCTGGCGGTCGCCGCCGAAGGAGCGGGCCAGGCGCGCGTAGAGGTCGTCGCTGCCGGCGGCCGCGGCGAGCGCGGAGTCGCCGGAGACCGCCGCGAGGATCCGGGGCTCCAGTTGTCCGGCGTCGGCGCACACGAGGGTCCACCCGGGGTCGGCCACCACGGCGCGCCGGACGATCTTGGGGATCTGCAGGGCTCCGCCGCCGCGCGTGGCCCAGCGCCCCGAGACCACACCGCCCACGACGTAGTCGGTGCGGAACCGCCCGCCGGAGACCCAGGTGTCCAGCCAGGACCACCCGTGGGCCGAGTGCAGCCGCGCCAGCTCCTTGTAGCGCAGCAGGAGCGGCACCGCCGGGTGGTCGACGCGCTGGAGCACCCAGGAGCGGGTGGAGGACACGGGGTGGCCGGCGGCCTCGAAGGCCCGCATCAGCTGGACCGGGGAGTCGGGGTTGACGCTGCGGCCGAAAGCCTCGCTGATGCGGGCGGCGAGGTCGGCCAGCACGGGAGGGCGCGTGCCCGAGGCCGGGCGCGCACCGAGCTGCTCGGTGAGGACCGCGTCGTGGACATCGGCGCGCCAGGGGACGCCGTCGTGGGCCATCTCGGCCGCGCCGAGCGCACCGGCCGACTCGACGGCCGCCAGAAGCGCGAACCGCCCCGGGTGCACCAGCTCGGCCATGCGGCGCCGCTGGTCGGCGTAGACCTCGACGAGGGCGTCGAGCGGGTCGGCGTCGGGCGGCAGCGTGGAGCGGTCCGGTTCGAACAGGGTCGGCTGCGCATCGCGGCCCTCGGCGCCCGGGGGCGCGGGATCGGGCGGGGCCTCGCGGCCGTGCAGGCGCGCCCAGGCGGCCCCGAGCGCGTGGGCCTCGCCGAAGCGGCCGGCGTGGCTCAGCAGCAGCGCCTCGACCAGAGTGGTGTCGTGGCAGCGGGAGATGCGCACACCCCGGTCCAGCAGAGCCGGATAGACCTGGGAGGTGTCGGCGAAGACCCAGCGCACAGGCTCACCGCTGCGCCGGCCGCGCGCCTCGTGGTCGGCGATGGCGCCGGCGAGGTCGCCGACGCGCCAGAGGGTGCCCTCGGAGAGGGCGCCCTCGGAGCCGGACGCCTGTTCGCCGAGTTCGCGCAGGCGCCCGCCGCCTTCGGCCTCGGACACCGCCGCGATGCGCATACTGCAAGTCTGCTCTACACCGGTGACGGTTCCCAAGCGGCGCGGCGGCTCAGCCGCCGGTCCGCACCACGTTGGCCAGGGGTTCGCCGCCCGCCCAGCGCCGCAGCTGCTCGTCGACGAAGCGCCGCGCGCGCGGGTAGAAGGTGTCGGATCCCCCTGCCACGTGCGGGGTGACGAACACGCCGGGGGCCTCCCACAGCGGGTGGCCCGCGGGCAGCGGCTCGGGGTCGGTGACGTCGAGGGCGGCGCGGACGCGCCCCTTCTCGGCCAGCAGTGCGGCCGTGTCCAGCAGGGCGCCGCGCCCCACGTTGACGACCAGGGAGTCGTCGGGCATCAGCGCCAGCTCGGGGGCGCCGATCAGGCCCTCGGTCTCGGGGGTGTGCGGAGCGGTCAGCACCACGATCGAGGCGTCGGGAAGCAGCCGGTGCAGCGCGTCGATGCCGTGCACGCCCTGGTCGGGGCGTCCGCGGCGGGCGACCCGCACGACCTCGCACTCGTTGGGCACGAGCCGCGCCTCCAGGGCCGCGCCGATGCTGCCGTAGCCGACGATGAGCACCCGCGTCCCGGCCAGGGAGCGGGTGTAGTGGGGCTCCCAGCGCTGGGCGGCCTGGTCGCCGGCCCAGCGCGGCAGCTCCCGCTGCGCGGCCAGGACCAGGGCCAGTGCGTGCTCGGCGGTGCTGGCGTCGTGCAGGCCGCGGCCGTTGCACAGCTCGACGCCCGCGGGCAGGTGCTCCAGCGCCCGTTCGTATCCGGCGGTGAGCAGCTGGACGACGCGCAGGCCGGGCATGCGCGCCATCAGGTCCAGGCGCTGGGTGCGGCCGTAGGGGACCACCCAGAAGGCGACCCGGGACAGGTCGGCTGCGGGCTCACCGGATCCGTCGAAGACGTCGCCGGCGACGCCCTCGGGCGCGTTCTCCAGGTTCTGCTCCCAGGGCACCAGTACGCGTTCGGCCATGTCTCCCCCACTGCTCGTCCCGTCGTCCCATTCGCGTTCAGCGGTCCGCGCCCGCTCCGCCCACTTGTAGCACCCCGCGCTCAGGCGGCTCCCCCCGCGGGGCGCGTCAGCTCGTAGCAGGCGATGGCGGCGGCGGCCGTCACGTTGAGCGAGTCGACCTCGCGCCCGGCCATGGGGATGCGCACACCGGCGTCCGCCTGGTCCAGCCAGCGGGAGGAGAGCCCGTCGCCCTCGCTGCCGAGCATCAGCGCCACGGGCGCGTCCGCTTCCCGCGCCAGCGCGTCGGCGAGCGGGACGGCGCCGGGGCCGGGTGTCAGGGCGAGGAGGCGGAAGCCGCGCCCGCGCAGCTCGTCCAGGCCGCCGTGCCAGTCAGTGAGGCGGCTGTAGGGCTGGGCGAAGACCGCGCCCATGGAGACCTTGACGGAGCGGCGGTAGAGCGGGTCGGCGCAGCGGGGGGCCAGCAGGATCGCGTCCACGCCCAGGCCGGCGGCGCTACGGAAGATCGCGCCGACGTTCGTGTGGTCGAGGACGTCCTCCAGCACCACGACGCGGCGTGCGCCCCTCAGCACGTCGCCGGGTTCGGGCAGCGGGCGGCGGTGGAAGGAGGCCAGGGCGCCGCGGTGCACGTCGAAGCCCGTGAGCCGCTCGACGGCGGCGTCGCCGACGACGTAGACGGGGGCGTCGACCTCCGCGGCGAGGTCGGCGAGCGCCTCCAGCCGGCGCCGGGTCAGCAGCAGCGAGCGGGGCGCGAAACCGGCCGCCAGCGCCCGCCGGATGACCTTGTCGCCCTCGGCCATGAACAGCCCGTGCTCGGCCTCGATGCTCTTGCGCAGGTTGACGTCGCGCAACCGGAAATAGTCGGCCAGGCGCGGGTCGCCGGGGTCGGGCACCTCGATGACGTCCATGGCCACCGATTATCGGACGCCGGAGCCCGGGCCGCTGACGCAGGGGTGCGCCCGGTCGGGGCGCGGGTCAGCCGAGCGGCTTGGTCACCGGGCGCAGCCGCTGCCAGCGGGCCTCCTGGCAGGAGTCGGACCGGTCGACCTCGGTGTCGATCTTGTGGCCCTCCCAGATGCCGGTGATTTCGGCCTTCTGGGGCCCGTAGGAACGGTCGGTGCACACGGCGCCCGGAGCGACCTCGGCGAAGGGGTTGTCGGCGCTGCCCCTGGCCGATCCGGCGGCCCATTCGGCGGCCACCTGCGCGATCTCGGCGCAGGCCGCCGGGTCGCTTCGGGGGTCGCCTTCGCATGTGAGGTTCTGCACGTAGGCACGGCCCTCGTCGACGACGCTGATGCGCAGCTTGCCCACCGGCGGCGCGGGCGAGGAGCCGAGGTCGCTCACGGCGTTGACCGCGGACTCGGTCGCCGGCGCCGGTTCGGGGGCCATGAGGGAGCCGCCGACGGCGACGCCGTAGGAGAGGGCCCCGCCCAGGCAGAGAGCGCCGAGCACCGTCGTCCCGAAGGAACCGAGCACCCCGCGGCGGGGGTTCAGCTTCACCATAGTCGCCACTCTAGGAAGTCGGATCGCCACACAGTGCGACGGCGGGAGGAGATTCCGCTGCGCCTCTGTGCGCCCATGTCTTCCGCGATACCCCGGAAAGCGTCTCTCGCACCGGGGAACCGGTGTCCCGGAGCGGGCCGCGTCGGGCAATCCCCGACGGAGGGGGCACGCTCACGGCAAGATACCGGTCTGAGCCGAGTACGCATACTAGCCATGTCCGGTAAGAGTGGCCACTGGGGGCTTTGGTTCGGTCCTGTCCGCACTGTGGCACTTCTCTCCCGCCATTACCAACGAGTAAGGTCACGGGCCGGAACACCGCCTCCGCCCCGGGCCCCGCGAACCGCCCGCGGGGCCTGCGGCTCCGGCACAGAACGCACGCCGCCCCAGCACCCGCCCCACCGGCGCCGCATCCCCGCACCGGACCCGCCGCCCCCGCTCGCCCCCACCGCTTCACCCCGGAGAGCACGTGCCCAACGGACGACACCGCCAGCCATCGCGCACCCGCATCGCACTGCGGTCCCCCCTCGGGTTCACCGCCGCGGCCCTCGTGCTCATCGCCGCGCTGACCGTGGCGGTGCCCGCGGCCGTGCGCTACGCCGGGTGCGGTGAGACGCGGTATCTGCGCATCGCCGCCGCGCTGAGCATCGCTCCGGTGCTCCAGCAGGCCGCAGACCGGTTCAACGAAGGCGGCCGGGAGTACTCCGGCGTGTGCGTGTTCGCCCAGGCCGCCGAGGTCCCGCCGCACCGCGTCATGACCGAGGTCTCCGGCGGGCCCACCGGCCGCTCGGAGATCGCACCCGACGTGTGGGTGCCGGAGTCCTCCGCCTGGGTGGAGCTCGCCCGCGTCTCCGCGTCGGGCGCGCGCACCATCGACCCCGATCCGCGCTCGCTGGCCTCCACGCCGGTGGTGATCGCCGCACCCGAGGACACCGAGGGCCTGCCCGATCCCGGGGCGGCCTCCTGGGAGATGCTCCGGCCCGGAGAGCGGCCCGGCGGCGCGCGCCCGCTGGTGATGGTCGATCCCAACCGCGGCGCGGCCGGCATGGCGGCGATGCACGCCGTGCGCCGCGGACTGGGCAGCGGCGACGACGCCGATACCGCCATGACCGACTTCGTGCGCGACGCCCAGCCCGACACCGCCTTCGGCGAGGTCGACCCCGCCGCCGTCTACCCGGTGCCCGCCGGTCCGGCTCCGCTGGCCGTGCTGCCGGAGCGTGCCGTGATCGACTACAACGGCGACAGCCCCGCCACCCCGTTGCGGGCCCTCTATCCCCGGGAAGGGACGTTGAGTCTGGACTACCCGTTCGTCTCGACCAGCGACGACCCGGCCATGCGCAGCGCCGCCGAGGACCTGTGGTCCATCCTGCGCACCGACCCCTACCGCGAGCGGCTGCGCGCGATGGGCTTCCGCGAGCCCGACGGCACCGCCTCGGCCCCGCTGCAGTCCGCCCGCGGCATCCGCGCCGAGCGGCCCGAGACCCACGGCGAGCTGACCGGTGACGCCCTGCTGTCGTCGGTGGAGGACTGGAACCGGCTGTCGATGCCCTCGCGCTCGCTGGTGCTGGCCGACGTCTCGCGCTACATGCGCGCCGGCCTCGACGGCCAGGACACCACGCGGCTGGCGGTGACCCGCCGGGCCGCCCAACTGGGCCTGTCGCTGTTCCCAGACAACACCGAACTGGGGCTGTGGCTGCTCTCCAGCGACTACGGCGACTCCGGCCGCGAGGAGGTCGAAGGGCTCGCCCGGCTGGGCGCCGCCGACCGCGGGAACGGCACGACCCGCCGCGAGGAGCTGCAGGACATCGCCGAGGGGATCGAGTCGCGGGGCGGCGAGCCGCGGCTGTACGACAACATCCTGGCCGCGCACGAGACCGTGTCGGCCTCCTACCGCGAGGACCGCATCAACAGCGTCATCGTGCTGACCGCCGGGCGCGACGGCGGTTCCAGCGACATCTCCGCCGATGAGCTGGTGGCGGCGCTGCAGGACTCGTTCGACCCCGAGCGCCCGGTGACCCTGTTCATCATCGCCTTCGGCGACCAGACCGACCGCGAGGAGCTGGCCGACATCGCCGCCGCCACCAGCGGTACGCTCTCGGTCGCCGACGATCCGGACGAGATCGGCGACATCTTCCTCAGCTCGATCTCACGCCGGCTGTGCGTGCCCGACTGCGGCCGATAAGCCCGGATGAACGCGCGATGCCTGAGAGGTACCCCGGAAACCGGTTACGATCGGGTAACGGTGTTACGCGCGGTATCATCCGCCCGCCTTGTGCGGTGCCGGCCGGTGCGACCATCGTCCTTCCCGTCGCCACGGGCGGAATCACGGTCGCGATCATGATCGCCAGGCAGTCGGTATGCCACCATCCGCCCTTTTAGTGATCCTTCACCCTGAGATGTCGAGTTCAGTACCGTTCAGACCGCACCCCCTCCAGGTAACAGACCCCCGTGAGGAACACCTTGGGACGCCATAGCGGAACACATGAAGACGGAGCGGGCAGCTGGGACCGCCCCGAGCGGCGGCCCTCCGGCCGCAGCCGGCGCCGTCGCCGGCGCGGGCGCGCTTTCACCGCGCTCGCGGCCGCCTTCGCGATCGTCATCGGCCTCAGCGTCACCGGCTGGTACGTGCTCAACACCAGCGGCGGCTGCGGCGGCCAGGACGTCGAGCTCAGCGTCGCCGCCGCCCCCGAGATCGCCCCCGCCCTCAAGGAGGTCGCGGCCGACTTCAACGCCGACAACGACGGCGTCGAGGGGCGCTGCGTCAGCGCCGAGATCCGCGCGGCCGAGTCGGCCAGCATCACCTATGGCATCACCGGCGCGGGACCGGCCTCCGGCGGCACCGAGTCCGACGTGTGGATCCCCGACTCCTCGCTGTGGCCCAACCTGGTCAAGGGCGACTCCGGCGGCGACGCCGGCTTCACCGACACCGGCACCTCCGTGGCCACCTCGCCGCTGGTGCTCGCCCGCCCCGCCGAGGCCGAGGGCCCCGACGAGCGGCCCTCGTGGGACGAGCTGGTGCCGACCTCGGCCTCCGACCTGGGTTCCGAGGGGCCGCAGGTCCAGCTGGTCGACCCCATCCGCAGCTCCTCGGGCATGGCCACGCTCTCCCTGGTCGCCGGCGCGATCGGCCAGGAGGAGGAAGGGCGGCCCCAGCTCGTCGCCGCACTGCAGACCCTCCAGCGCAGCGTGGCCGAGGACCAGCAGGCCGCGTTCGACCAGCTCGCCGAGAATTCCGAGGCCTCCAGCCTGCTCGTGCTCTCCGAGCAGGCCGCCTGGCGGTACAACCAGGAGCACAGCGACGCCGCGGCGCAGGTCGACTATCCCGAGGGCGGCACGTACACCCTCGACTACCCCTACATCGACCGCAGCTCCGACCCGGTGGTCTCGCAGGCCGCCGAGCTGTTCCGCGAGGCGCTGACCCGCAACTCCGCGGAGAACACGCTGCTTCGGGACGGATTCCGCACCGCCGACGGCGAGGCGGACGGCGACGTGCTCACCGAGAAGGCGGGCTTCCAGGCGGCGGCGCCCCAGGAGCTGCCCACCCCCTCCACCAAGGATGTGCAGCAGCTCGCGCAGGCCTGGAACCGGCTCAAGCTCGACTCCCGGCTGCTGACGATCGTCGACGTCTCGGGGTCGATGCTGGAACCGGTGCCCGGCACCGGGATGAACCGGATGCAGATCACCGCCGCGGCGGCCGTCGAGGGACTCCAACTGTTCCCCGAGAGCTCCGAGCTCGGGATGTGGCGCTTCTCCGTCGGTATCAACGACGACCTCGACTACGAGGAGGTGCTGCCCATCCGCGAGCTGACCGCCGAGGTCGAGGACGGCACCACCCAGATGGAGGCCCTGACCGACGCGTGGGGCTCCATCCAGCCCGTCCCCGACGGCGACACGGGCCTCTACGACACCTACCTGGCGGCCTACCGGGAGATGTCGCGCACCTACAAGGCCGACCGCGTCAACGCCATCCTGATGCTCACCGACGGGAACAACGACGACCCCGACAGCATCAGCCTGGACGAGCTGGCCTCGAAGCTGGAGGAGGAGTCCTCGCCCG
This sequence comes from Streptomonospora halophila, assembly GCF_039542725.1. Lineage (NCBI taxonomy): Bacteria > Bacillati > Actinomycetota > Actinomycetes > Streptosporangiales > Nocardiopsidaceae > Streptomonospora > Streptomonospora halophila. The sequence continues at coordinate 188,769 of NZ_BAABIK010000005.1, forward strand.
TCAAGCCGATCCCGGTGTTCACCATCGCCTTCGGCCCCGACATCGACGAGGAGCCCCTGCAGAAGATCGCCGACATCACCGGCGGCGCCTCCTACACCACGGAGAACCCGGCGGAGATCGGCGACATCTTCCTGCAGGCGTTCTCGCACCGCCTCGACACCGGCGACGGCGCCTGACGCGGCCAGGCCCAGAGCACGTGCGCGCCCGTCCCGCCCTCCGTTCCGCGGGGGCGGGACGGGCGCGCGCTTGCAGAGTCAAGCGCCACGGATAGACCATCCTTGCCCACCGCGCGCACCCTATGGACTTAGCCCTCCGCTTCACGTACTCAAAGGGGGTCGGAACGCGATGGAGCGGTGAGAGGTGGCAGCTGTGGTCAAAGCTTGGATGCCGGGTGCCAAACGAGTTCCCTGCGCAGGCCCGGCGGGGGCGCATCTGCAGGGAGGCGCTCCGCGCGCGGTCTGGCTGACGACCGAGTCGGACCCGGCCGCCCTCACCGCACGGGCGGTGGCCCAGCGCCTGGCCGGCGACGGCCGCCTCGGGCACCTGGTGTGGAACCCCCGCACGGGCGAGACCGTCCAGCTGCTTCCGGCGACCGCCCCCGCCGCCGGCGAGCTCACCGCGGGCGCGCCCGACCGGGCATGCGAAGGGCGCGTCTGCATCGTGGTCACGGTGATCGGATGGTCCTACGCCCCGTTCACCGACTCCCCGATGTGCGACCTGGCCCCCATTCTGCGCTGGCTGGACTCCTGGGGCGTCGCCCGGCGCTGGCCGGCGGGCGCACCCGCGGCCGCACCTGCGCACCCGCGCACACGGGGCTGCGACGAGCGCTTATGGGCGCGCGGCGGCCACTTCGGCCACTCCCAGGTGCCCGGGGCGCAGTCGCCCTCCCCCGGCGCCGTATCCCCGCACCGGCTGCTGGAACCGCCGGAGCCGCCGGGGCGTGCGCGCTCCCTCACCGCACCGCCGCCCCAGCCGCAGGCGCTGCCCGCCATCGAGCACAGCGCCAACGGTGAGCGGCACTACGCCGGTGCGGCGCGCGGCTGAGCGCACCGGGGACAGCCGGTCGGGGCCGGTCCGCACACCCTTTAGTCTGTCCGCCATGGGTGGATCGATCGAGCCGGGCTGGTACGCGGATCCGCAGGGCGGGCAGGACCTCCTCCGCTGGTGGAACGGAGACGAGTGGACGCAGCACGTGCGCTCGCTGTCCGAGCTGCAGGGGGCGGCCGCGACCGCGGACGAGGACGACGAACCGACCGCCGATCTCGGCGGACGGGGCGGGGACGACGAGGCGACAGCGCCTGACCTGGGTCCCGCGTCCGCGCCGCCCGCGGACGACGGGCCCAGCACCGTGCGCGTCGACCCCGGCCAGTGGTCCGGAGCCGGCACCGGCCAGGACGACGAGGAACCCACCGCCGACCTCGCCGACGGCGCGCCCCCCGCGCCCGGCGCCGGGCAGGCGCAGGCGGCACAGGCGTGGGAGGAGGACGAGGCCACCGCCGACCTCTCCGGCGGCTCCACCATGCGCATCGATCCCCCGTCCGCGCAGGACTCCCCCGCCGCGCCCGCTCAGCCGACCGGCCCCGGCATCGGCGACGAACCCAGCACCATGCGCATCGCCCCCGGCCAGTGGCCCGGAGCCGGCACCGGCCAGGACGACGAGGAACCCACCGCCGACCTCGGCGGGGGCGACTCCACCATGCGCATCGACCCTCCGGCCGCATCCGGCCAATCCGGCCGAGCCGACCGGTCCGGGCCGGACGCCGGCGGTCCCGGCGGCCGACCGCCCGCCGACGCCACCGCGCGCTTCGACCCCGACTCCACCGCCGTCGCGGGCGCGGGCGGCGCCTTTCCGTCCGACAGGCCCGCCGATGACGCCCCGGCCGCCCCAGCAGCCGGCTCGACCATGCGCATCGACCCGTTCCGGGACAACGACGAGCCCACCGACGACCTCCGCGGCGACCGGCCCGGCGGCGAGGGCGGCGACGCGCCCCGCACCGCCGTCTTCAACCCCGGCGACGCGGGGCTGACCATGGGCACCGGCGCGGCAGGGGCCGCGGGCGCCGCGGCTGCGGGCTCCGACGAGGAGGGCGGGAAGAAGCGGTTCAGCCTGAACAAGCTCTTCGGCAACCTCCGTGAGGGCTGGTCGGAGATTTCGGAGGAGCGCAAGCAGCGCCAGGAGGAGCAGCGCAAGCAGGCCGCCGTCGAGGCCCGCCAACGCGCGGAGGAGCAGGCCAAGCGCGCCGAGGAGGAGAACGCGCGGCGCGCCGAGGAGGCCCGGCAGCAGGCCCGGTCGGCCGAGCAGAGCCCGCAGGCGCCGTCCGGCGAGGCCGGCGCCTCCACCGCCGCCCCGGACCCGGCCTCGGGCTCGGATCCGGCCTCGGGCGCGGGAGCCGCACCGCGGCAGCAGGCGCCGGAGGCTCCTCCGTCCGGCCCCCAGCAGCCGGCGTCGGGTCCCCAGCAGCCCCACTCCCCCTCCGGCGGGCGGCCCGCGGCGCCGGGCGGCCCGCCGGCTCCCGCCTATCCCCCGCCTTCGGCGCCGTCCGGACCCCAGCAGGGCTACAGCGCGCCGCCGCCCGCCTACCCCGGCCCCTCGGGTCAGCAGCAGGGATACGGTCCCGCAGCGGCTCCGGGCGGATACCCGCAGCAGGGGCCGCCCCCCGGCTATCCGCCGCCCGCGGCACCCCCGCCTCCGGCCCGGCGCGGCCGCAAGCGCGGGCAGCAGCCGGCTCCGCAGGGCTACCCGGGAGGCCCGGTGCCCGGCGGCTACCCGCCGCCCGCCGCGCGGCCCCCGCACGCGGCCGGTCCGGGCGGCTACCCGGCGAACGGCCCGCAGGGACCCCAGCAGTGGGGCGGACCCTCCGGGGGCCAGAGCCCGTGGGGCCGCCCCGGTCCGCCGCCTCCGCCGCAGCAGCCGCAGCAGCCCCGCCGGCGCAAGAAGAAGAGCGGCTGCGGCGGATGCCTGGGCTGCTTCTTCTTCGTGGTGCTGCTCGTGGTGGCGGCGGTGTGCGCCGTCGGCTACCTGCAGTACACCGGCCGCATCGACCTCCTCGGTCAGTTCGGCATCTACCTGTGACCGCGCGGCGCCCCTCCCGCCACCGGATTCCGCAGGTGCGGGTCCGCTGCCCCGCGCCCGGGCCGGGCGCCGCCGTCCGGCCGCCGCGCGGCGCCTTCGCGCACCCGCTTCCGCTCACGGACGGCGCACCTCCGCACGCGCTGCGCGACCGCCCGCGCCGGGTTCCCGGCGGCTGCGGGCGGGGCGCAGCGGGTCGGACGCACGGTGAAACGGCTTAAGCTGGCCCGTATGAACGACTGCTTGGTGTGGATCGACTGCGAGATGACGGGGCTCGACCTCGAGAACGACGCGCTGATCGAGGTGGCCTGCCTGATCACCGACAGCGAGCTGAACCAGCTCGACGAGGGGATCGACGTGGTCATCAAGCCGCCGAAGGCGGCCCTGGACCAGATGGGCGAGTTCGTCACGCAGATGCACACCACCTCCGGCCTGCTGGAGGCGCTCGACAGCGGGGTCACGCTGAAGGAGGCCGAGGACCGCGTCCTGGAGCACATCCAGCGCTACGTGCCCGAGCCGAAGAAGGTGCCGTTGTGCGGCAACTCCATCGCCACCGACCGGCTCTTCATCTCCCGCGACATGCCGCGCATCGACGAGTTCCTGCACTACCGGATGGTCGACGTCTCCAGCATCAAGGAGCTCCTGCGCCGCTGGTACCCGCGGATCTACTACGCCAGCCCCGAGAAGCACGGCGGCCACCGGGCGCTGGCCGACATCACCGAGAGCATCCGCGAGCTGCGCTACTACCGCGCCGCGGCCTTCGTCGCGCCTCCCGGCCCCGACAGCACGACGGCGCGGGCCGTCGCGGCCGACGTCGCCGCAGGCGGGACGGGGCGCCTGGAGCAGCAGCGCTCCGCCGAGGCGGAAAGCTGATCGGAGCACACCCGCGAGTGGGCTAGAATCTAATCCGGACGCAGGACGGGGAACACTCCGGTCGGCGCTCATGGTGGGTGTAGCTCAGTTGGCAGAGCACTTGGTTGTGGTCCAAGAAGTCGGGGGTTCAAGTCCCCTCACTCACCCCAGGCGAAAGCCCCGCGCTCACGGTTCCGTGGCGCGGGGCTTTTCTCGTTGCGGCACGGCGGACACCGCGCCCGCACACCTCGGCGCCCCCTCGGCGACGCGTCCCGCCAGGCGGCCTCACCCGCGCCGGACGAGAGCCGCCCCATGACACAGGCGCCGATGCCGCCTTCGGCCCCCGCCGCCCGCCCGGCCGGTCGCCCCACCCGCATCCGCTCCGGCGACGAACCTCTTCCGCCGGGTCGGAGCCGGGCCGTCGTCCAGGGCGGGCCGGGGGCGGAGCAACCGCCGCTTCCGGCCAGCCGGGGCCGGTTGTCCACAGGGCGACGCGGGCCTCGACGCGCTCCGGAAGGGCTTGGCTACGATACGAATCCGGGGGGCGCTCGTCTGCGCTCCGCCTCCTCCGACCGGGTGCCCGCACGGCGCACCGCCCGCCCCCGACATGTAGCGAAGGGAGCCGCCGTGACCGCCGACCTGCGCGCTCGGAGCACGCGACGCCCGATTCCGCCCTGCGGACCCGGCGGCGTGCGCCCTCGCGGCGCCGCTCCCGATGAACAGCCGGCGCGAAACAGCGAACGGAATATCGAATGGCGTGCCGTGCCGTTCACTCCGTGTTTTCCACCGGGGGAATGGATTCCGCCGGGCCCGACTCGGTCATTACCCGCCGGCGCGAACGCGGTCCACGGCCGACGCACGGACGATCACGGTTCCGCGCATCCACGTGAGCGCCGGGCGCCCCGCGAATACACAGGAGAGCGGACTCTCACCCCATTGATCAGAGTTCCACCGTTACCATATGCCGGGACAGTGCCGAGTTGCCCCTTCGCTGTCCACAACCCGAAAAATCGATCTTGATGTCCATATCAAACCGCCCACCCCCGGGAGCCTGTCACTGTGACCCGTGACCAGACCAGGTCAGCCAGCGTCGTCGCCCTCCTCGCCGACATCCCGAGCACGGGGCATCTCGGCGCGGCCCAGGCGCAGCGCTTCACCCTGGACGGTCACGACCTCGCCGAACGCTCCGGACCCTTCGTCGACTTCGTCCGCCACCACGCCTCCCGGGGCGTCAAGGTCGTGGCGCTCTACCCGCGCTGGCGCCGCGAGCACGCCCGCCGCGCGGTCGCCTTCGCCCGGGGCGCGCTGCGCGAGGACGCCGTCGCGGGCGCCGACGTCGACCTGTCGCCGCTGGCGCTGTCGCTCGTCGCCGACCAGTTGGCCTACCTCTGCCCGTACCTGCCGGCCGGCATGATCGCCGGGCTGGCCGACGAGCTCCCCCGGCACACCTTGGCCGGGGGGTGGCTGCGCAACGTCGCCAACCTCGCGACGATCCCCATCTCGGTCCCCCAGCACCTGGGCTCCTTCGCGCCCGGCGTCACCTACCTGGCGCTGTGTTCGCCCCTGCCGCAGGTGGCGCGCGTGCCCAAGGGCGAGACCGCCGCCCGGCTGCCCTTCCGCCCGCAGGACCCGGTCCAGGTGCTGTACTCCAGCGGCGCCCACTTCGACACCTCCGCGTTCGAGCAGCAGTTCCTGGCCTCGCTGCAGGCGGTCGCCGCCCGACGGCTGCCGCCGCAGCCCCTCGGCCCCGTCTACTGGGGCTCGCCCAAGTACGCCGAGTTCGTCGCGTTCAGCGCCCACCCCCGCGCCCTGACCGAGCCCGCCCGCACCGTGCGCCCGGCCACCTGCTCCTGGTGCGGCGAGCCCACGATCATCCCGGTGTGCCGGTTCTGCGGCGCCGCCAACACGCTGCCCGCCCAGCGGCCCGCCGCCCCGGCACCGAACGCGTCCCCGGCGCCCCTCGCCCCGGCTGCGCAGGCGCCCCCGCCCGGGCCCGCCGGACACCCGCCCGCCTGGACCCAGGCGCCGCCAGCGGCGGGCCCGTACCCCGCGGCGCCCGCCGCGGCGGAGCCGCCGGCTCCCCACCACGCACCCGGCCAGGCACCCCCCGCGCCCGCTCCCACCGCGGGCGAGGACCGCGGCTCGCCCGTCGGCGCCCCCGACTCCGGACCGCAGCGGCCGCGCCGCCCGCGGCCCCCCGACCCGGTCGAGGACGAGGACCTGCCGGTGCCGCAGGCGCTCCCGCCGCTGCCGCACGAGCCCGGCGGGCCCGCGCCGGGCGGCGACGCACCGTCGGCGTCGGCCGGCGCCGCTTCCCCCGGGGCGGCGCCGCCCGGGTTCCGCCTGCAGGCGGAGCCTGAGGCCGCCGCGCGCCCCGCCTCGGCGCTGCCCGGCACGGTCGGGGGCACCGATCCGCGCCCGCCGGCGCCGCCGAGCGGCGGTCCCGGCCCCGACCAGCCCTCGGGCCCCCAGCCGCGGCACCCGGCTCCCGCCGGGCACGACACCGGCGATCGGCACCGGGAACCGGACGTGTCCGTCCCCCGTGCCCCCAGATGAGCGCCCAGGGGCCGCCCCGCCCCGGCGCCGATATCCGCAGCGGCCTTCCGGCCCCCCGTCCGCCTAGAAACGGAGCGCCATGAACCCTCGTCAACGGCGCGGAATCCTGCTCATGATCGTCGCCGCCGTCGGCGGTGTCGCCGTGTTCCTCACCGTGGTGGCCTACGTGGGCAACCTCAACAGCGAGCTGGGCAGCTACCGCACGGCGCTGCGCCTGACCGAGGACGTGCAGCCGTACCAGGAGATCACCCCCGACATGCTGGAGGAGTACGAGGTCCCCGCCCGCTTCTTCGACTCCCAGCACTTCATCGGCGAGTTCGGCGAGATCAACGAGCAGGTCGGCCGGCTCCCGGTGGCCTCCAGCGCGCTGCGCGAGGGGGAACTGCTGCAGCGCAGCATGGTGATCGCCGCGCCCGACCTGGAGGAGGGCGAACGCGAGATCGCCATCATGGTCGACGCCGAGACCGGCGTGGCGGGCAAGGTGGGCCGCCAGTCGCGCGTGGACGTCTACGCCGCCTTCAACCCCGGCGAGGGCCAGCCGCAGGCGTGCGCATACCGGGTGCTGACCAACATCGAGATCCTCGACATCGGCGACGTGGGCTCCACCATCGACGAGACCACCGGCGACACGGGCAGCGTCGTGCCGGTCACCTTCCGGCTCACCCCCGACCAGGCGCTCAACCTGACCTACGCCGAGTCGTTCGCCAGCAGCCTGCGCCTGGCCGCGGTCAGTCCGCAGGGCTCCGGCGACCCCGGCAACCTGGAGTTCTGCGCCGAGGACCAGCTCGACCAGATCCGCGAGCAGTCCGGCGAGCCCGCCGAGTCCGACGGCGCCGAGGCGTCCCCGCAGCCCGAGCAGACCGAGGGCGAGTGATGAGCGGATACCAGGTGATGCTCGGGGTCCCCTCGGCCGAGCTGGAGGAAGCGCTGCGGGCGCGCTTCGACGAGCTGCTCGACACCGAGGTGATCGGCGTGCACCGCACCTCCCAGGAGATCGGTGACAGCGTCGGGCAGGTGCCCACCCTCGACGTCGTGCTCGTGCACGAGCGCCTCGGGCCGCTGCCGGTGTTCGACCTGATCCGCGACCTGTCGCGGAACCGGCCCCAGCTCGCCGTCATCCTCGTCGTCGACGAGGTCGACGCCGACACCTTCACCAACGCCATGGAGGCGGGGGCGCGCAGCGTGCTGCCGGCGCACGCCACCGTCGAGCAGATCGCCCAGCGCGTCACCGCGGCCGCCGACTGGTCGCGCACGCTGCGCCGCCACCTGGAGGCCGCCTCCCTGGACGTCCCGATGGACGGCCGGAGGGGCTCCATCGTCACCTTCAACGGCGCCAAGGGCGGCGTGGGCACCACGACCAGCGCCATCCACCTGGCGCGCGCCGCCGCCCGGTCGGGCCGCGTGGTCTGCCTGGTCGACCTGGACCTGCAGTCGGGCGACATCCCGGGCTACTTCGACCTCAAGCACCGGCGCAGCATCGCCGACCTCGTCGAGGCCGCCGACGACATCAGCGCCTCCATGCTCGCCGACACCCTCTACGTGCACCCCGAAGGCGTGCACATCCTGCTGGCGCCGCACGACGGCGAGCGCGGCGAGGACGTCACGGGCCGCGCCACCCGCCAGATCCTGGGTGCGCTGCGGTCGCGCTATGACCTCGTCCTCGTCGACTGCGGCACCGCCACCACCGAGGCCAGCGCGATGGCGGTCGAGCTCGCCGACACCGCCGTGCTGCTGGTGACCCCTGACCTGCCGGCGCTGCGGGCGGCCCAGCGGGTGGTGGCGATGTGGGGGCGGCTGCAGATCCGCGACTCCCGCAACGTCAGCGCGCTGCTGATCCGCCACAGCCGCAAGAACGAGATCCAGCCTGACTTCGCCCGCAAGCTGCTGGCGACCCCCATCCTGCGCACCGCGGTCCCGGCGGCCTACCGGGCGGTCGAGGAGGCCTCCAACACCGGCGACCCCGCACGCGTCACCGACGAAGGCCTCCTGCGGACGTTCGCGCAGGTCGCCGCCGAGCTGGAGTTGCTGCACCGGCCCGAGTCCCCCTACGACCGCGACGGCGCGGGCGAGCCCGCCTACCAGGCCGCTCCCGGCTCCCCCGATCCCTACGGCGAGCCCGCCGACGCGCGCGAGCGCCGCGCGCGGGCGCGGCGGCGGCGCGGCGACTCCGGCGCGCTGTTCGTCGAGTTCGCCTCGACCCTGCCCTTCGTCGGGTTGGCGCTGCTGATGACCTGGCAGATCCTGCTCGTCGGGCTGACGGGCATGTTCGCCTCGCACGCCGCCAACGAGGGTGCGCGCCAAGCGGCGATCGACCCCTCCGACGACGAGGCCATCGCCGAGGAGGCCGCCAAGCGCATCAGCCCGCCCTGGAACGACGAGGGCACCCTCGACGTGTCGGTGGTGGGCACCGACGCCGGGCGGGCGGTGCAGGTCAGCATCGCCACACCGGTGTTCCTGCCGGGGGTCGACGGCCCCTGGGACATCAGCAGCCGGGCCCTGGTCATCCCCGAGGACACCGGCCGGCCGGGGCAGGAGGCCGACCCGGTCGCCCCGGAGGAGGACGACGATGCCTGAACCGGCCGGTGCGGCGCGGACGGCGCTTGCGCGCGGGCGCGCGCAGCCGCCGCTCCGCGGGTCCGCGCGCCGGCGGCGCCGGGGCGACCGCGGCTCCCAGATCCTGGAGTTCGCCGCCTACTTCCCGCTCTTCGTGCTGGTCGCGACGATCGCGCTGGAGACCTTCTTCGCGTTCATCGCCGCCGAGCGGATGGAGCACGCCGCACGCGCCGGCGCCCGCGCGGCCGGGACCGAGGGCCTGGCCGGCGGCGAGTCCACCGCGCGCGCCGCGCTGCCGTCGTGGCTGAGCCAGGCGGAGGTCTCGGTGGGCGACAACGGCCAGGGCGGGTATTACACCGAGGTCACCGTCGACTTCCCGCTGATGTTCCCCACCCCCGGATTCGACTTCGACCTCTCGCGGCGGGTGGAGATGCCGCTATGACCGCACCGGCGCCCCGCGCGTGCCCCTCACCGCCCTCCGACCGCAGGTAGTGCCATGGGACTCAAAGACCGCCTCACCGACGACCACGTCAACGACCACCAGACCGACCAGATCGCGCACTGGCGCCAGCGCCTGCTGCGCGAGGTCAACCTGGACGACATGGCCATGCTCACCCTGGAGCAGCGGCGCACCCGCCTGGAGAAGGTCGTCGGGCACATCATCTCCCGCGAAGGCCCGGTGCTCAGCGACCGCGAACGCGGCGGGCTGGTCCGCCGCGTCGTCGACGAGGCGCTGGGGCTGGGGGTGCTGGAGCCGCTGCTGGCCGACGAAAGCATCACCGAGATCATGGTGAACGGCCCCGACAGCGTCTACGTCGAGCAGCGCGGACGCGTACACCGCATCGACACCGCCTTCACCAGCGAAGAGCAGCTGATGCAGACGATCGACCGGATCGTCTCGCAGGTGAACCGGCGCATCGACGAGTCCAGCCCGATGGTCGACGCGCGGCTGCCCACCGGCGAGCGCGTCAACGTGATCATCCCGCCGCTGTCGCTGAGCGGACCGGTCGTCACCATCCGGCGCTTCCCCAAGCCCTTCACCGTCGAGGAGCTGGTGGCCCGCGGCAGCGTCGACGGCACCACCGCCGTGCTGCTGGCGTCGCTGGTGCGGGCGCGGTTCAACGTGATCATCTCGGGCGGCACGGGCACCGGCAAGACGACGTTCCTCAACGCACTGTCCAGCTTTGTGCCCTCCGACGAGCGCGTGATCACCATCGAGGACTCCGCCGAGCTGCAGCTGCAGCAGGAGCACGTCATCCGGTTGGAGGCCCGCCCGCCCAACATCGAGGGGGCGGGCCAGGTGACCATCCGCGACCTGGTGCGCAACTCGCTGCGCATGCGCCCGGACCGGATCATCGTCGGCGAGGTCCGCGGGCAGGAGACCCTGGACATGATGCAGGCGATGAACACCGGCCACGACGGCTCGCTGGCGACGGTGCACGCCAACTCCGCCGAGGACGCGGTCTACCGGCTGCTCACGCTCGCCTCGATGTCGGAGGTCAAGATCCCGTTCGAGGCGCTGCGCGACCAGATCAACGCGGCGGTCGACGTGATCGTGCACCTGAGCCGCTACCCGGACGGCTCGCGGCGGGTAGCTCAGGTGGGGGTCGTGGCCTCGCAGCGCGACGAGGAGTTCCGGCTGGAGCCGCTGCTGCACTTCCAGCCCTACCCCGACGACGGCAGCGGGCACACCAACGGCGAGTTCCGCCGCTACCGGCTGCCCTACCACGTCGCCGCGCGCATCCGCGCGGCCGGCGAGTCCGTGCCGGCGGCGTTCGGCGTCCAGCGGGAGAACGGCCGCCGACCGGCCTTCCCCGATCCCGCCCCGCCCTCCCCGGAGGTCCCCCTGTGACGTACACGACGGTCATCCTGGCCTCGGCCGCGGTCACGATCTGCCTGTTCGTGCTGGGGCTGGTCCTCTACATCGACGGCAGCGTGCAGCGCCGCCGGCTCGCCTCGCGCAGCGCGCTGCACGAGGTCGAGCGGCGCGCCAACACCCCGCTCGCACGGCTGGACGTGCTGCTGCGCCGCACCGAACCGGGCCAGCGCATCGAGTACCGGCTGGCGCGCGCCGGGGTCAAGGTGAAGGTGTCGACGTTCGTGGTGCTGATGGCGGCGGCCGCGGTGCTGGCGGTGGTGTTCGTCTGGCAGGCGCTGGCGCCGGTGTTCGGGCTCGCCGCGGCGTTCGGGGTGGGCTTCGCCTTCTTCGCCTACCTCAAGCGCCAGGAGGAGCGGCGCAAGGAGGCGTTCACCGCCCAGCTGCCCGAGCTGGCCCGCGTACTGGGCAACGCCACCCAGGCCGGTCTTGCGCTGCCGACGGCCGTGGACATGGCGGCCGAGGAGCTCGCCGAGCCGGCGGGCTCGGAGCTCCGGCGCGCGGCGGAGTCGATGAAGCTGGGGCTGCCGTTCGAGGAGGCGATGAACGAGCTGCGCCGGCGCATGCCCTCCCGCGAGATCGGGGTGCTGCTGTCGACCCTGCTGGTGTCGTCGCGGTCGGGCGGCGCCCTGGTCTCGGCGCTGCGGTCGATCTCGGAGACCCTGGAGGAGCGCAAGGAGTCCCGCCGGGAGGTGCAGACCATCCTGACCGAGACCACGTCGACGGCGTGGGCGCTGCTGGCGATGGGCGTGGGTGCGCTGTTCCTCGTCAACCTGCTCCAGCCCGACGCCATCCGCACGATGACCCAGAGCGCGGTCGGCACCCTGGTGCTGGCGCTGTCGTGCGGGCTGTTCCTCACCGGCTTCGTCCTGGTCCGCCGCATCACCACCCGTATCGACCTCTGACCGCCCGGGCGGCCCGCAGCCGCCCGCCCTCCCGCCCCCCGAAACCGGCCCGCGAGCCCCCGAACCCCCGGAGCCCTCATGCCCTTCGCGTCCGTCCTGGCGCTCGGCCTCGGAGCCGCCGCGGTCGTCGCGGTCTTTTGCTGGGGCCTGTACCTGTTCACCAAGCAGAGCGAGGTGGCCGGCGACATCACCGCGGCGCCGCCCCGCGCCAAGCGGAAGTCGACGTTCGTCCTGAACCGCCTCACCGAACTGATCGGCCGCCCGTTCCTGGGTGCGGTGCGCGAGCTCGTCGGCGAGGAGCGCCAGGAGAGCATCCGCCTGCGGATCGAGGCCGCCGGCCGCCCGGAGGGCCTCACCGTCGAGCGCTACCTGCAGCGGAAGACGGGCGAGATCCTGCTCTACAGCAGCGCCGCCCTGCTGCTGTTCTCCCGCGACCAGACCATGCTGGCGCTGCTGGCGCTGGCGTTCGTCCTGCTGACCGACGCCGAGCTGCTGCTGAAGACCCAGCAGCGCCAGGACGACATCCAGCGCCAGCTGCCCGACTTCCTCGACGTCCTCGCGGTCAGCGTGGGTTCGGGTCTGGCCTTCCGCCAGGCGCTCGCCCGGGTCGCCGACGCGATGCCGGGCACGCTGTCCGACGAGTTCCGGATCGTGCTGCGCCAGATGGACCTGGGCACCAGCCGCAAGGACGCCTTCCAGGCCCTCCGCGACCGCAACTCCAACGAGTCGCTGGGGAAGTTCGTCACCGCCATCCAGCAGTCCGAGGAGCTGGGCGCCCCGCTGTCGCACACCCTGCTCAACATCGGCCAGGACATGCGCCGCCAGGACGCCCAGTACATGCGGCGCAAGGCCCAGCGCATCAATCCCCGGGTCACCGGGATCACGGCGGCGACGATGCTGCCCGGCCTCCTTCTGCTGGTGGGAGGAGCGATGATCTTGGGATCGGGAGTCGACTTCGGAGGTGTCTTCACCGGATGACTTATCCACAATCCATCGGCCGCCCCTACACAACTGGACGCGACACCCGTAACTTGATATCAACCGCCGGGGACCAAGATCCCCATGTTCGCTTCCGGGAGGGCTGAATGGCCAAACTGCTGGTGTCCCTGCACCTGAAGACACGGGAAATGATCATCAGTCGCCTCACCGTCCCCCGAGGAGACAGAGGAGCGAGCATGCTGGAGTATGCCGCGTTGATCATCCTGGTTGGCGGGGTCGCCGTTGCTCTAATGCAGCTTGAAGTGTTCAACGAGATACCCACAACGGTCGAGGAGTCAATTCAGGAAGTCTTGAACCCCGAATAGGCGTCCTGTATCAGATATCCCATGGCAACCAACAAGACCGGGCCGGCAGGAGCTGATAGCGGTCAGGCCAACCTGTTCATGCTGATCGGCTTGACGCTATCGTTGATCGCGATCCTTCTTCTTTTCGTGCGCCTCGGAAACGCCAACAATCTTCGGACCGACGCCCAGACAGCCGCCGACGCCGCCGCACTAGCCGCTGCAGGGGTGGCCCGAAACAACGCGGCCCAGTCGCTCGCAGACGACGAGATCCCCTATAGCAGGCTCTACGATCCGGCCGAAGGGCGCGCAGCGGCAGAGCACTACGCAAAGGAGAACGGGGCGACGGTCGAAGCCATACGCGCTAGCGATGACAGTCAGGGAAACCTCGGAAACATCGTGCGGGTGGAGATCCAGACCACGGCCTGCCAGCGCGAACTCCGGGAAGACAGATCGCGGGACTGGGCTGATGCCGCCTGCGGCGAGAACGATGACCCCGGAGGCGAATCCTCACATGCCGGGAACGCATCCGCGACGGCCGAAGTGGTCATGCCCGACTGCCAGTACGCATTCGGCGGAAGCGAAATCGTCGGGCTGACCTGCGACGGACAGCAGGTCCAGAGTTTCGCTCATGCACAGCGATTGCTCGACATACGCCTGACGGACGAAGAAGGCCAGTACATCTACCAGCCACTAGGGGATGGCTTGGCATTCGCTCCGGCTCAGAGAGGCAGGCCAGTATGAATGCACAGGCGCCACGATCGCGAATAAAACTCAAGCACGCTCTGCCGGGAGCACTTGCAGTACTGGCACTTCTCCTTACATCCTGCGTTACCAGCGGCGGCGATGGCGGGGCCGCCGACGGACAAGAACATCCCGACTCTTCTTCGCCGACGTCATCGCCATCTCAAAACGGCTCCGCGAAACCTGTCATCGCAAGTACCACGACGACGTCGACAGAGGCAGGCGAAGATCTCCGCCTTGACGTTCACAGCCTGAAACGCCAGAAGAACGACACCGTGGTCCTCGATTTCTCCATGACCAACCTGGGCTCTGCGGATAACATCATCGCCCTCAAACCTCCCCGCGAAGGGGACGCCGCAGCAGATTCTCAGCCCTTCGCGCTCGTCGATGGAGCAAGCCGAAAGAAACACCTCCCACTCCTGCACTCCAGCGGCGAATGCTACTGCAGCAACTGGACCGAGAACAGTTTGAGCAGTGGGGAATCCTTGAACGGATGGATCGCCTTCCCCGCACCCACCGCGAAAGTCGAATCGATGATACTAACCTCATCGATCGCTCCTCCGATCCTCGACATACCGGTATCGGACGGCGATAAAGACAATGCGCACCCGCCCTCTGGAAAGCTGGACCCGCCAAGGATCTGGGATATCCGCTCACTGGAAGACGATTTGTCAGAGGATACCGTTCGCCAGGAGACAGGGGACGAAGTCGCCATCTCGCTCTCCACGGACGTCCTGTTCGCCGTGGGCGAATCCGTATTGGACGACGAGGCACGAGAGTCGCTCGAACAAGTGGCGAACGAGATCGACGGCGCCTCGGGGAAGACGGTGCGGATCGACGGACACACCGACGACAGCGGAACCGATGCTATCAATGACCCCCTTTCCCAAAAGCGGGCTCAGGCGGTCGAAGAATCCCTTTCCTCCATGATCAGCAGGTCCGGCATCGAGTTCGATGTAAAGGGGCACGGGTCGGACCAACCCATCGCCACCAACGAGACCGAGGAGGGGAAGCAGAAGAACCGGCGTGTCACCATCACGTTCACCAAATAGGAACAGTAATGCACATACCCGTCGTTCGACCGCTGACCCTTTCACTGACATTGTCACTACTCATGGCTACCTCCCTGCTGGTCTCGCCGACTGCTTCCGCGAACCCTTCGACTCCTTCAACGTCCCCTTCCCCGGGGGTCTCCTCGCCCCTGGCGAGCGCCACCAGCAACGGCGAGAGCGATGACATATCGAGTGCGTCGGCCGAAATCATCGAACTCAAGCAATCCAAATCCAGTGGATTCACGACCATTACGGTCAGGATAACCAACACTACCGACGAGGACATGCACGATCACTGGTTCAGCAATCCCACTTATATTTATCGGGAACCCGTTTTCAGTGGAGTGACCCTCCTCGATGAGAACCAGAACGTCCGCCACAATCCGGTCATGGACGAGCAGGACTACTGCAGTTGCTCCGGCTACTCCCCCCGATCACCATACGCGCCGTTCGTGCGCCCGGGGGAATCGGTGGATTACTGGGCCATGTACTATATTCCGGAAAATACGAAATCGGTAGACGTGAAGATTCCGGGGTTCGATCCTATTGAGGACGTTCCCGTCGGGTGAGGTTCGGGTTCCACTGACGTGAGGAGGTCGGTGCGGTGACGGTGCCGAGGAAGCTGCTCGCTCGGCTGCATGGGCGCGGGAGTGAGCGCGGGGCGTCGATCCTGGAGAGCGCGGCGCTGATCGCCGTCGCCGCCGTGGTCGTGATCGGTCTCGCCAACACCTCGATCGGCGACACCCTCCACGACGCCACCCGTGAGTACGTCTGCCGCGTCGAAGGTCCCGACTGCGGCGAGGAGACCTGGGTCGAGCGCGAGCGCCCCGAGAAGCCCGAGGAGTACTCCTGGGCGCCCATGGCGAGTACCTGGAACGGCGAGGTCCAGGGCGAGGGCAGCGCCAAGGTCGCGATCCAGTTCGCGCTCGCCCAGCAGGGGAAGCCCTACGACTGGGGCGCGACCGGGCGGCAGTCCTACGACTGCTCCTCCCTGATGCAGGAGGCGTGGCGCGAAGCGGGCGTCTCGATCCCTCGGACCACATGGGATCAGAGCGGCGCTCTGCAGCACGTCCCCAAGAGCGGACTCAAGCCGGGCGACCTCATCTTCTTCCACACCATGTCGGGGTATCCACCGCCCACGCACGTCGGGATGTACATCGGCGGCGGCAACATGGTGCACGCCGGCGACCCTGTCCAAGTCGTCCCGGTTCTCGGCAACCCGCATTGGGAGTCCCTCTGGGTGGGCCAAGCCCGTGTCCCGCAGGCGTGAGTCGGAAGGGTCGGTGACGTGGTGACGGTGCGTTCAACCCGTGGTTCAACCCGTGGTTCGTTCTGCCGGCGAGTGGTCGCGGCTCCCGCCGCACTCGGTGCCGTGGTCCTGCTGACGACCGCGTGTGTCGGCGCCTCCGGAGGTCCTTCCTCCCCCGAGGCGGTTCCCACGCCCGGCGACGCCGAGAACCGCGCCGAACTGGCGGAGGTACTGCCCGAGGCGCTGGAGGGCGGGGCGTCCGCGTCCTGGCGGCTGCTGAGCTTCGACAGCAGCGGGCTGATGACCGTCAACAGAGGACGGCTGAGCTGCGACGGCGACGGATCGGGCACCTACCTCGTCGAGGGCGGCGCCACCCGATCCACGCCGGAACAGGAGTTCGTCCCCGGACGCGAGTTCGACGAGCAGGACCTCGCCCCCGCCCAGACTCAGACCGCCGGTTCCGTCGCGACCGACGAAGGACTGCACGCCGAAGGCGGCGGCGGCTTCTGGCCGGTCGACGAGTCGGTGGTCCCCACCGAGTACGCCGAGGACGTCGCCGCGGCACGCGGCGCCAACTGCTCGCACATCACCGCCACGGTCGCCACCAGCAGCGACCTGCGACTCATCGACGCGATCGAGGTCGACGGCGCACCCGTCGCCCACTGGAAGGGCACCGCCTACATCGACGAACTGCAGGAGAACGCCTCCGGCTACGCCCGGCAGGACTACGCGGAGCTCACCGCCATGAATCTGGGCGAGGCCGCGGTCGACGTCGAGCTGTGGGTCGACGCCGGAAACCGCCCGGTCGCCTATTACCAGAGCCTGCCTCCCGACCGCACCGGCCTGCAGCCCCGCTGGTTCGCGCTGTCCCTGAGCAACTGGAACAACGGCACATCCGTGACCGTGCCCGGAGACTGATCCGGGCGATGGCGCGTGCGTCGATCGCCGCACGCGCCGATCCCGCCAGCCCACCGATCCGGCCCCCGGCGTCCCACGACCCCTGCTGATACGGCGCCGGCACCGCGCTCAGCGAACCGCCGCACGCAACCGGGCCGCCGACCGCTTACCGCCGCCCACGCGATATCCGCCGCCGACCCGCCCGCCCGCCTCCGCGCCCGGGTGCCGCCCCGCGCGTACCGTGCCGCCGCCGAACGCCGCCGCAGCGGTGGCCCGCCTCCCGAGCACGGACGACGCCGCCCAGCCCCGCCTCGCGCCGCCCTCCGCTTCCACGCCCTTGTTGCGAGGCCGACCATGGCTGCCCGACCGCGCCGCCGTCCGCTCCCTTTGTCCGCTCGCGTACGCACTCCTGCGCCCGCTCCCCCGACTATCCGCCCCTCCGCCCTCGCGGAGCGCCTCGATGCACCCCGCTTCCGGCTCCGCGTCCATCCGCACTCCCGCCGCCTTCGGGCCGCCGGCGACCGCGGCGCGGCCGCCCTGGAGTACGCGGGCGTCGTCCTCCTGGCGTGCACCCTCGGTGTCGCCCTGGTCGGCGCCACCGACTACGGCCAGCGGCTCCTGACCGAGGTGCGCCGCGCCGTCTGCACCGCGCTGGACCTCGGCGGGTGCCCGAGCGGCCCCGGCAGTGCGGACGGCTTCCTGCCCAAGCGCTGCGCAACCGACGAGCACCGGATCAGCGCGTCGGTGGGTGTCTCGGTCGTGGCCAGTCCCAGCGGCAGCGTACGCATCGGCGAGCGCGTCAACTCCGACGGCACCGCTGAGGTCTCGCTGACCCGGGGCCTGCACGCCACCGCGGATGCGCCCAACCCGCTGCACTGGAGCGGCGAACTGGGCTCCCTCGCCGAGGCCCGGGTCGGCGTGGGCGCCGGCGCGCACGGCGGCGCGACCGCCGCCCACGTCTGGACGTTCGCCACCGAGCGCGAGGCAGCTCGCTTCCGCGAACGGGTCGCCCGCTCCGAACACCTGGAGACCCTGGGCAGCGGAAGCGGCGCCTTCGACGCGCTGGGGTCCCGGATCGTCGGGGCCGCAGGCGACCTCTTCGGGTCGGAGACGACGGGCGCCCTGCCGCCGCCGGACCGCCGCGAGGTGTCGCTGAGCGCCGGACTCCATCTGGCCGGCGAGGCGGGCGCGAGCCTGGGCGTCCGCGACCGCGACCGCGACCGCGACCGCGGCCGGGCCGCCGGCGGCGAGTCCGGTCGCCCCGCCGGTCCGGCGACCGGTCGCCCCGCCGTCCCCGGTGGTGCGACGGCCGGCACCCCGCGTCCGGGCGGCTCCGCCCCCGCGGACGGAACCGGGACGGGCCGCGACCGGGTATCCAGCGACCTCGGCCTGCTGCACCTGGTCTCCGCCGGAGCCGAAGGCGACGCGTCACTCACCGACACCGTCGACGAGCGGCGCGGCACCGTGTCCCGGACGGTCGGGTTCCGCTTCGCCGAGTCGGGCGGCGTGGGCCCGCTCATGCCCCCGTCGGTGCTCAGGCCGCGGGACGCCCGCGACCGGATCACCCGCGCCTCGGTGACGACCACCCGCGACCGCGGCACCGGCGAGCTCACCGAGGTCGCCGTCGAGACGGCGAACACCGACGACGGGAGCGGGCGCGTGGTCGGCACCGCCCGGCTGGAGGTGACCGACGCGAACCGCGCGACGGTCCGCCGCTGGCTCGCGGGCGGCGAGCCGTTGAGGGCGCTGACGTTCCTGGCCACCACGGGCCGCCCCAAGGACGCGGCCTCGCCGAAGGCGGCGGGCAGCGGGGAGGTCGGCGAGTTCGACCGCCTGCTGTACCGCGAGGCCGGCTACAGCGCCGTCGGCTACGCCACCCGGTCCGCCGGACGCGAGTTCAGCGCCGACGCCACGCTCAACGGCCTCTCGTTCGGCGGCGCCACGGGATGGGAGTCGGTGACCCGCACGGCCACCGGCGCGCGCTACCTGGCCGCGCCCGGCCCGGACGGGCGCCGCGAACTCGTCCCCTACGAGGAATGCGCGGGGTGAAGCTGATGCCGCACGACGACCCCGCGCCCGTTCCACCCGTCGCTTCAGCTCCCGGAGCCCGGCGCCGCATGGACTCCGGCGAGCGTCGCCCGATCGTGCCGAAGGCTCCGTCCCCTGGGCGGCTGCCGCCGCCGTGTGGCTCGCCGGCGGTCGAATCGCCCGCTGAGCCGGCCGCACCGGCGCCGCGGCCGTCACCATCCCCGACCCGGACAGTGCACCGCGGCGCTTCCGCGCGCCCCGCTCATCACCTCAGCCCCACCACACCCCGTACAAGGCCGACCGAGCACCCAAGGAACACCAATGGACCTCCTCCGCTCCTGGACGGCGGGCGCCGCCGTGTGGCTCGCCTGGGCCGTCGCCAGCGCGCTGCTGCACCTGTGGCTGCTGCCGCTCGGGACTCTCGACGTCCCCTCCCTGCGGCTGGCGTGGGTCGGGCTCACCACGCTGACCGGCTACCTCCTGGTCGCCCTCGCCGCGGGCCTGGCCCACCCGCGCGCACGCCGAGCCGACCGGAACCGCCGCGCCGCCGCCGTGTGGGCGCTGCCCGCCTTCGGCGTCCCGCTGGAAGGGGCGGCCCGGATCCCCCATCTCACCCACCCCTCGAACGGCGCCTCGGCGGTCGACTGGATCACCCTGGGCACGGCCGTCGCGATGATCGCCGCCGGAGCCGCGGCAGGCGGTGCCCTGGCCCGTTCGCTCCGCGCGCACACCGCACGGAGCCGCCGACCGCGAAATTCCTGAGAGGGACTTGACCTTGAAGCCGACTCGAAGGTCTACCGTCACGAGTGTGCAGACCATGCGGATATCACAGCTGGCCGAGCGCACCGGCGTCGCGGCGTCGACGCTGCGCTACTACGACGAGCGCGGCATCCTGCCCGCTCGGCGCACCCGGTCCGGCTATCGCGTCTACGACACCGCCGATCTGGAACGCCTGCGCCTGATCACCACCGCCAAGCGGCTGGGCCTGCCGCTGGAGGAGATCGCCCGGCTCATCGATGTCTGGTGGGGCGGCGCATGCACCCAGGTCAAGGCGTCCCTGCGGCCGAGCGTCGCGGCACGGCTGGCCGCGGTCCGGAAACAGGCGGCGGAGCTTGAGCTTTTCGCCGACTCTTTGTGCGGGGCCCTCGACCGGCTCGACGCGCTTCCCGACGACCCGGGCCCCTGTGGCCCCGATTGCGAGCTGATCGACGTGACCGACTACATCACCCGGTCCGCCCCGCGGCCCGGCTCCGACCCGAGCGGAAGCGCGCCGGCCGTGGCGTGCTCGCTGGAGTCCGCCGACGCGACGGGCGAGCGGATCGCCCGGTGGCGGGCGGTGCTGGCCGACGCGCGGCGCGAAGAGATCGAGGGCGGACTGCGCGCGGTGCTCCCGGCGGAGCGCGCGGGCGAGGTCGCCGACCTCGCCGCCGCCGAACAGCGCTGCTGCGCCTTCTTCTCCTTCGCGCTGCACTTCGCACACGACGCGGTGAGCCTGGAGGTCCGGGCGCCGAGGCAGGGGCGCCCGATGCTCGACGAGATCTTCGGCCCGGCCGACGCCGAGGCCGCTGGGGACCCCGGCGCCGACGCCGGCACCGCGACCGCCCGGTCCCCCGCGCGCTGACCGCAGCAGGGCGGCCGGACCTCCTGCACCCGCACCGGCCGCTCAGTCGGCGCGGTCGAGCATGCCGCGCAGCCGCCGCTGGATCTCCAACGCGGTCTCGCGGACCGCACCCAGCCAGAACACCCTGTCGTCGGTCGCGCACACGAGTTCGTCCACCAGGTCGTGAAGCTCGGACCGTTCGTGCTCGGTCAGCGAGAACCCGTCACGCTGTCGGGGGACCACCGGATCGGCCCCGTCCGCGCTCATCGCCCCGCCCCCGCGAGCGCGCCTTCGAGGACCGGCCTGAACTCCGCGCCGAACTCCGCATGCCAGGAAATTTCGCCGGGCCGGATGTGCGCCGGCGCGGACGCTGCGTAGGGGCGGATCCGTGCGGCGGCCCCCGACCGCGCGTGGCGGGCGCACGGCACAACGGGCGACGCGGGCGCCGGAGCGTAGGACCGCGCCCGAGCAGCGAGGCGTGGCGGAGTCCGCCGGGCCGCCGGTTCTGGTGGAGTGCACCGAGGGATCGGGACGGTCGGCCGGGCGCCCCTTATGCGCCACAGCACACGCTGGATAGGGTCGGTCATGTCATCAGCTCCTAGATAGCTGGTGGCCACGCCCTCGGGCCGTTGCCGCGGTCGCGAGGGCCTTGTCTGCCCGACCATACCTCAACCTTGACATAGCAAGCTATGGCTTACCTCAGAATAACGAGCCAATCCGTGCCCATCTAAAGTGATTCCATGTCGCGGATTCCCCAGGGCTACGGTCCCGATAGTGAGATCGACCATGAGGCACCGGATCCCGTTTACCTCCAGCTCTGCTCGATCCTGGTGGCCAGGATCGAGAGCGGGCGGTACCAGCCTCAACGTGTGGTGCCTGGAATAGAACGCCTTGTCCAGGAGTTCGGAATCGCCCGCGGAACCGCTCGCAAGTCGTTGACGTATCTCGCCGATCTCGGCTACCTGCGCATCGTGAACGGCAAGGGCGCCTACGTCAGCGGAGACCGCTGAGTCTGCGGTCGCGGGGTCTTTCGATGTCGAAAGTAGCCGAGGAAACCCATCCTGTCTATAGATGTTCATATATAGGAGCGACTATGTCTATATATGAGCTATTTGGTCTGGATGGCTACAGTTCGACTGTGCAATACGATCCGACGCGACCGAAGTGGCAGCAGATCGCCGACGTACTCCGGCGACGCATCGACGAAGGCGTGTATCCAGCCCACCACAAGCTCTCCGAGGTGCAGCTGGAAGGCGAGTTCGAGGTTGCCCGCATAACGATGCGCAAGGCGATCAAGGCCCTGCGCGACGAAGGCAGAGTCGTAACCACGCCCGGCATGGGGTCCTTCGTCACGGCGACGGAAGCACCCGACTAGCTGTACTGACCATTGAGGCTGTGAACGGCGGGCGCTACTTCGGCTCGGGGGCCTCTGCTTGGGACTCGCCCGCGGCTTCGGGTTCCGCGTTCTTCTCGGCGCCGGGCCTCTCGCTCTCCCCCGACCCGGGCTCGTCGGACCCGGTCGCCTCGGCTTCGGACGCCTCGTCTCCGGCGGCTGCATGCTCGGCCGCGCCCGCGTCGGTGCGGTCCCAGTAGGTGCGGGGGACGCGGACGCGGTTGCCCGTGGCCGACTCGACTACCGCGGGGGCCTGCAGGCGCCGCATCAGCAGGAAGGCGGCGGCAGCACCGGCCAGCGCGACGGCCGTCCAGCTGAGGTAGAGCGTCCAGTTGACCCCGGTGCCGGTGAGCAGTCGCGCCGTGTCGACGGCGGTGCCGACCACCGGCGCGGCGAGGACTGCGAGCGCGTTGCGGCCGAACCGGTGGCGGTCGGGGGCCCGGTGGACCAGGGCGGATGCGACGACGGACAGGAAGTAGGCGGCGAAGCCGATCGCGCCCAGCCACAGCAGCGCCCAGCCGAAGCCGGCCACGTGTTCGGCGGGGGCGAGCAGCTGGAAGACGAGCGACCCGACGTTGGTCAGCATGAACCACGCCACCGCGCCGATGACCCACGCCCGGATGAACTCCACCATCGCCTCTCCGCCGATCCGCATCCGCCGACTCGTGTTCCCTGCTGGATTCTCCTGCTCGATGTCCGACGCCCGGTCGCCGCCCCGGGGCGCGGCCGGGCCTGCCCGGTCCATCACCCGGTCGCCCTTCGGCCCGCCGGCCGCCGCCCGGCCGGTCACCTCCGCCGGGCCGGGAGCCGCCCCGCGCAGGGGTCACCCGCCGGCGCCGAGCGGGCGCACAGTGCGGCGGCCCCCGAGTCTAGACCCAACCCGGCGAAGATCGGCAGGCTCCCCTGCCTTCGGAACCTCCGGAACCCGGACTCCCCGGCCCCCGCAGGATCCAGCGTCCGCCGCCTCTCCGCACCGCGGCTCCGCGCACCTCCGCCGACGTGCGGCCGCACACGGCGCTGCCCCCGACCATCGGATGGTCGGGGGCAGCGCCCGGGCCTGCCGGTCGGCCGCCTCGCGGTCCGCTCGGCGGTCTGTTCGCCTACTTGGTGATGCCGATGTCCTCGTAGTGGATCGACGCCAGGCCGTTGGCCCCCCAGTTGGCGATGTCGGGGCTGACCGCGTAGAGGCCGGGCCGCTGGAAGAGCGGCACCGCCATGCTCTGCTCCCAGAGCAGCCGGTCGATCTCGTTGGCCTTGGCCGCGTACTCCTGGGGATCGGTCAGCGTCGACAGCTCCTCGAACGCCGCGTTGATCTCGTCGGTGGTGAAGAAGTGCAGGTTGTTGCCCCAGTTGGGCTCGCCGTCCTCGGTCTCACCCACCGGACCCGTGAAGTTCTCCGCGTAGTACCCGGCGTAGGGGTTGGTGCTGGAGTACACGAAGGTCGTGGCGTCGTAGTTGCCCGGAACGATGTACTCCGGGAAGAAGGAGTTGATCGGCACGGTCTTGATGTTGACGCCGACGCCCACCTCCTTCAACTGCGCCTTGGCGATCTCCGCCTCGTCCGCGGTGTTCTGCAGATCGGACGGGATGACCCACTCGAGCTGCAGCTTCTCGCCGTCCTTGGTGCGGACCTTGCCCTCGGCCTCCTGGGTCCAGCCGGCCTTGTCCAGCATCTCGGCGGCCTTCTCGGGGTCGTACTCCCCGTAGCCCTCGCTGTTGTCCTGGAAGCCGGTCTGGGTGGAGCGCAGCAGCCGGTTCACCGTCGGGTCGGTCGTCCAGTTGACGCCGCTCAGGGTCGCCTTGGCCATCTGCGACCGGTCGATCGCGTGCACCAGCGCATTGCGCACCTTGACGTCCGACAGGAGGCGCCCTTCGCCGCCGTTGAACGTCATGTGCCGGTAGGCGTTGTCGATGGCCTTGGTCAGCCGGACGCCGTCGGCATCCTTGAGCTGGTCGTAGGCGGCGGCGTCGTACCCCAGGTAGAACCCGTCGATCTCGCCGTTGTTCATCACGCCGGCGAGCGCGTCGTTGCCGTAGGTGTGGTAGACGATGGAGTCCAGCTTCGCCGGGTCTCCCCACCAGTCCTCATTGCGGTTCACCGTGACCGTCTGGGCGGTGTCGTCGAACTCCACGTCGCCGAACGGCCCGGCGGTGACCGGGAAGGCCTTCTTGTACGCCTCGTTGAACTTCTTCGGGTCCTCCATGTACCGCTTGGGGTACAGGGCGTCGAAGAGGCGGGGCCACTCGGCGAAGGGCTTTTTGAAGGTGAAGACCACCTCGAACTTGCTCTCGCCCTTCTCGACGTCGGTGATCCGCTCATAGCCGGTCGTGTCACCGATGTCGAACTTGTCCGTGTTGTCGCGGTGCCCGCCGACGGTCTCCGCCTGGGCGGCGTAGTCCTCCCAGGTGATGGAGTCGCCGGTGGACCAGACCGCGTCCGGGTTCAGCTCGAAGGTGAGCTCGGTGCCGTCCTCGCTGATCTCGCTGGAGAGGACGTAGTCCTTGTCCGGGTGGGGCTCGCCGCTCTTGTCGAAGTAGTGCGCCTGGGGCAGCACCGCGGAGGCGATGCGTTCGGCGTTGGCGAGGTTGCCCTGCGTGTGGTGGACCTGGTACTGCGGCGGATACTCGTTGATGCCCCAGTGGAACGTCCCGCCGTCCTTCAGCTCCGAGCGGTCCGTCTTGTTGATGTCGATCGCGGGAATGTCGGCGAGGGTCTCCTTGTTCTCGCTTCCCTCGTCACCGCCTCCGCCGCAGGCGCCGGCCATCAGGGCCAGAGCCACGAGCGGGGCGCCGACCTTGGCGGCGCGTCTGATTCGCACGGGGGTTCTCCTCACTGGGCTGCTGTTCGGGGGGATCGGTGGGTCGGTGGGTCGGTACAGTGCGGTCCCGCGGACGGTCAGAGGACCGCGTCGGGCTCGGCGTAGTGGCAGGCGGCGGCCTGGTCGGCCGCCCCCGCCACCCGGTGCTCCAGTTCCGGCTCGCGTTCGCGGCAGGCGGTGCGCTCCTCCTCGCTGAGGACGGCGAACTTCTGGCACCGCGTGCGGAACCGGCACCCGGACGGCGGGTCGGCCGGGTTGGGCAGATCGCCTTGGAGCACGACGTGCTCGCGCCGCCGCTCCTTCTCCGGGTCGGGCAGCGGGATGGCCGACAGCAGCGCCTTGGTGTAGGGATGCGTGGGCCGCCGGTAGATCGACTTGACGTCGCCGATCTCCACGATCTTGCCGAGGTACATCACGGCCACGCGGTCGGCGATGTGGCGCACCACCGAGAGGTCGTGCGCCACGAACAGGTAGGAGAGCCCCAGCCGTACCTTGAGCTCCTCCAGCAGGTTGACCACGCCGGCCTGGATGGAGACGTCCAGAGCGGAGACGGGCTCGTCCAGCACCAGCAGCTTCGGCTCCAGCGCCAGTGCCCGGGCGATGCCGATGCGCTGCCGCTGGCCGCCGGAGAACTCCGCGGGCGAGCGGGTGACGGCCGAGGGGTCCAGCCGCACCAGGTCCATCAGCTCCATCACCCGCGAGCGGATCCGCTCTTTGGAGTAGCCGTGGGTGCGCAGCGGTTCGGCGATGATCTCGAACACCCGCATGCGCGGGTCCAGCGAGCTCATCGGGTCCTGGAAGACGACCTGGACGTCGCGGCGCACCGCCATGCGCTCGCGGCCGGACACCCGCCCCGAGCGCTTGCCGAGCACCTCCACCGTGCCCTGCTGCGGCGCGTCGAGGCTGAGGATCTCCATCAGCGTGCTGGACTTGCCGCAACCGGACTCGCCGACCAGGCCCAGGGTCTCGCCTTCGCGGATGTCGAAGCTGAGGCCGTCGACCGCGAAGACGGTGCCCACGCGCCGCTTGAACAGCGCGCCGCGCATCAGCGGGTGGTGCTTGGCCAGGTCCTCGACGCGCAGCACGGTCTCGCGGTCCTCGCGCGGCACCTGCGCGACCGGGTTCTCCGCGATCTCGCTGACCGGGTACACGTCGCGGGCCGTCCACTCGTTGGCCTCGATCTCGCCGGCGCGGATGCACGCGGCGCGGTGGCCCTCGCCGCCGACCCGCTCAAGCGGCGGTTCGCCGGCGTCGCACTCGCTCGTGGCGATCGGGCAGCGCGGCGCGAAGGGGCAGCCGGGCGGCATGTCGGTGAGACTGGGCGGGTTCCCCTTGATCGGGATGAGCGGGGCCTTCTCGTCCTCGTCCAGGCGCGGGACCGACCCCAGCAGGCCCATGGTGTAGGGCATGCGGGTGCGGTAGTAGACGTCGTCGACGGTGCCCGTCTCGACCAGCCGGCCCGCGTACATCACCTGGACGCGGTCGACCAGGCCGGCGACCACCCCCAGGTCGTGGGTGATCATCAGTACGGCGGCGCCGGTCTCGCGCTGGGCCGCCTTGAGCACCTCCAGGATCTGGGCCTGGATGGTGACGTCCAGCGCGGTGGTGGGCTCGTCGCAGATGATCACGTCGGGGTCGTTGGCGATCGCGATCGCGATCATGACCCGCTGGCGCATACCGCCGGAGAACTCGTGCGGGAAGGCGCGCTGGCGGCGCTCGGCGTCGGGGATGCCCACGAGGGTGAGCAGTTCGACGGCGCGCTTCTGGGCGTCGGCGCGCGAGGTCTGCGGGTTGTGCACGCGCACCGCCTCGGCGACCTGGTCGCCGACGGTGTAGACGGGTGTCAGGCCGGAGAGGGGGTCCTGGAAGACCATGGAGATGGCGCGGCCGCGCTTGCGCGACATGGCCTGGTCGTCCAGCCCGAGCAGCTCCTCGCCGTGCAGCCGGATCGAGCCGCTCACCCGCGCATAGTCGGGCAGCAGTCCCATGGCGGCCATCGACGAGACCGACTTGCCCGATCCGGACTCGCCGACGATGCCCAGGATCTCACCGCGGCGGACCTCGTAGCTGACACCGCGGACCGCGGTGACGTCGGGGTTGCCCCGCCCGCCGGGGAAGCCGACCTGCAGGTCGCGGACCTGCAGCACGGGGACTTCGGCGCCGTCCGGCCCGGGCGCCGCCTCGGCGTGCTCCCGGGCGGCCGTGCCACTGGTTGCGGTCATGGCGGTATCCCCCTTAGGTCCTGCTCTTGGAGTGCGGGTCGAGCGCGTCGCGCAGCCCGTCGCCGACGAGGTTGACGGCCAGGACGAGCACGATGAGCAGCCCGGTGCAGAACCAGAACGTCCACGGGAAGGCCAGCGCCTGGCGCGCCCCCTCGGCGATCAGCGAGCCGAGGGTGACGTCGGGCGGCTGGACGCCGAAGCCGAAGTACGACAGCGCGGTCTCCAGGATGATGGCGGAACTGACGTTGATCGTCGCGTCCACGATGAGCAGCGACGACATGTTGGGCAGGATGTGGCGCAGGATGATCCGGCCGTGGCTGACGCCCATGAACCGGGCGGCGAGCACGTACTCGCGCTCCTTGAGCGAGATCGTCATGCCGCGCACCATCTTCGCGGTGACCATCCACATCAGGCTGGCGAGCAGCAGCACGAAGACCACCCAGCCCTGGTCGCGCAGAACCGGGTAGAGGATGGCCAGGATCAGAAACTGCGGCAGCACCAGGAACAGGTCCGTGAACCACATCAGCGCGCGGTCGGTGAAGCCGAGGTAGTAGCCGGCGAACGCGCCGACGAGCGCGGCGATGACGGTCGTGGCCAGCGCGGCGCACAGGCCGATGAGGATCGACTTCTGCAACCCGACCATGGTCAGGTGGAAGATGTCGCGGCCGGTGTTGCCGGTGCCGAACCAGTGGTCGGCGCTGGGCGGGCTGCGGAACGCGGTGAAGTCGCGCTCGTCGAACTCCCACGGGCTGAAGAGCGGCCCCAGCCACGCCATCGCGATCAGTGCGACGATGATGGCCAGCCCGATCACCACCCGCCGTGTGGCCAGCAGCTCCCTGGCCAGCGAGGCCCACCGGCCGGAGATCTCCACTACGGCGGCGTCCGAGGCCACGGCCTCGCGCTCGGCTGACATGCTCATCGGGTCTCCTCCAACACTGTGCCCAGCGGGTGGGCCGGTGCGGCGCGCAGGGCGCGGCGGGCGGTCCGGCGGGTGGCGGCCATGCTCAGCTCACCCGGACCCGGGGGTCGAGCCATGCGTAGAGCACGTCGGACAGGAAGGATGCGGCCATGACGCACAGGGCCATGAAGAAGGTGACGGCGGCGACCGCGTTCACGTCGTTGGTGACGATGGAGTCCACCACCCACGCGCCCATGCCGTGCCAGCCGAAGATCTTCTCCGTGAAGGTGGCGTTGGCCATCAGGATGCCGACGGTGAAGGTGAAGTAGGTGATCGTGGGGATCAGCGCCGTGCGCAGGGCGTGCTTGAGCATCGCCGCGCGGCGGGTGAGGCCCTTGGCCATCGCGGTCCGCACGAAGTCCGATCCGAGCACATCGAGCATCATGTTGCGCTGGTACCGGCTGAAGACGGCGAAGAGCGACAGCGACAGCGACAGGGTGGGCAGGATCGCGTGCTGGACCCGGTCGAG
Source organism: Streptomonospora halophila (assembly GCF_039542725.1). Lineage (NCBI taxonomy): Bacteria > Bacillati > Actinomycetota > Actinomycetes > Streptosporangiales > Nocardiopsidaceae > Streptomonospora > Streptomonospora halophila. The sequence goes on from NZ_BAABIK010000005.1 coordinate 217,292, forward strand.
CACCGTGGCCCAGAGCCCTCCGTCGAGGTTGGCGCTGTATTCGCCGCCGTACTCCAGTAACCGCATGCCGGAGACGTCGTTGATCCACACGGCTGTGACCTGCAGGGTGACGGCGACGACGACGGCGGGCACCGCCATCAGGAAGAACGCGGCGACGGTGGCGGTGCGGTCGAACCTGCCGTACTGGCGGATGGCGGAGTAGGCACCCACGGCCACGCCCACGGTCGCGCCGATGAGCGTGCCGGCCGTGATCAGCCGCAGCGTGACGCCCGCCTTGCGCGCGATGGCCTCGTTGACGCTCTCGTCGGTGATGGTCTGGCCGAAGTCGCCGACCGCGACGCCGGCGACCCAGGTGGCATAGCGCTCGGCCAGCGGCGTCTCGTCGTTGAGGTTCAGCTTGTCCAGCTGCCTCTCGATCGCCTGCTCGCTGGGCGGGGGCTGCTGCTGCTCGAAATAGCTGCGCGGGCTGAGAGTCGTCGCAGCGATCAGATAGGCGATGCTCGACGCCAGAAAGATCAGGACGAGATAACTCAGCAGTCTCCTGATCAAGAACTTCGCCAACTGATGCCCCTACCTCATCGCCCGGACGGACTGCCTCGGAACAACCCGGTGAATCGGCGCGGCCCGGCGGGCACGCCCGGTAACGACGTACTCACACAGACGCAGTCGGCGCAAGGGAGGGTGTCCGGTTCCGCCGGAGGGTCGGCTCTCGACGGTGACCGCATCCCACTTACATCCGATTCACGGTCAGTGATCCGAATTCACACGAGTTTGGGCCGTTTGCAGACACTGAAGGGTTACCGGCGCATCAAGAAAACGCAACGGGAGTTGCTTTCCTGCATCTCAGTGCCCACATCGGAAGGATAGTAACCCCTCCTTCCGGCGCCCGGTGGCGGAGGCGACGAATTTGCGGCCCGGCCCGTGCGGCACGATCGGGAGCCGCGCGGCACCGGTTCTCCCAGCGTGTGCGGGCGCCCGGTCCGGGCGCCCGCACGCGGGGCCGCCGCCCGCGGATCGGCGGGCGGCGGCGACCCCGCTTCGCGGCGCTCAATGATCGCTGGAGCGCTTCCAGATGTTGACTCCCAGATCCACCGCGTGCCGGTCGATCTCGGCGAGCTCCTCTGCGGTCAGCGCCGGCGCGCGCACCGCCGCAAGGCTGTCCTCCAGCTGCTCGACGCTGCTGGCGCCGATCAGGGCCGAGGTGACCCGCGGGTCGCGCAGCACCCAGCTGATCGCCAACTGGGCGAGCGTCTGCCCGCGCCGGCGGGCCACCTCGTTCAGCGAGCGGATCAGGTCCAGGTTGCCCTCGGCCAGCCACTCCCGCGAGAACGACCCGGCGCGGCTGGCCCGCGACCCCTCGGGCACGCCCTGCAGGTAGCGGTCCGTCAGCAGTCCCTGCGCCAGCGGCGAGAACACGATGCAGCCGGCCCCCGCGCCGTCGAGGGCGTCCAGCAGCCCCTGCTCCTCGATCCAGCGGTTGACCATCGAGTAGGAGGGCTGGTGGATCAGCAGCGGCACGCCCATCTCGCGCAGCAGCGCGGCCGCCTCGGCGGTGCGCTCGGCGGAGTAGGAGGAGATCCCGGCGTAGAGCGCCCGGCCCGACTTCACCGCCGCGGCAAGCGCCCCCATCGTCTCCTCAAGCGGGGTGTCGGGGTCGTAGCGGTGGCTGTAGAAGACGTCGACGTAGTCCAGGCCTATGCGCGCCAGCGACTGGTCCAGGCTCGCCAGCAGGTACTTGCGGGAGCCGCCGCCGCTGCCGTAGGGGCCGGGCCACATCTCGTAGCCCGCCTTGGTCGAGACGACGATCTCGTCGCGGTAGGCGCGGAAGTCCTCGCGCAGGATGCGGCCGAAGTTCAGCTCGGCCGCGCCCGCGGGCGGACCGTAGTTGTTCGCCAGGTCGAAGTGGGTGACGCCCAGGTCGAAGGCGCGCCGCAGGATGGCCCGCTGGCTCTCCAGCGGCCGCGAGTCGCCGAAGTTCTGCCACAGGCCGAGCGAGACCTCGGGCAGCCGCAGGCCGCTGCGCCCGCTGCGCCGGTAGGGCATCCGCCCGTCGTAGCGGTCGTCGTCGGCCCGGTGGACACCGGCGCTGGGGACGTCGAGTCGGGGTATGTCGTTCTCTCGCACCATGGGCCCGATCATCCCACCGCACCCGGGGTGTCCGCGCCCGCTTCCCGTCGGCGCGGCACCGCAAGCGCGCGGTCCGCCCCCGCACCGGATGCGTGTGTGGGAGCGGGGGCGGACCGTGCGGCCGCCGGCGGCCCGGGGGAAAGCCCCAAACCCGAACCGGCGACGGCCTTCTCAGCTGCCGATGTCCTTGCCGCGGCCGTGCCAGATCGACACCACCGACGGACGCGGGAACCCCTCGCGGTCGGGCCAGGTGCTCTGCGGCTCCTCGTAGCTGCCGCCGTCACCGGGGTGCTGCGGCGCGATGAACACGGTCTTCTGGTCCTCGGTGATCAGCGGCCCGCAGCACTCGGCGCCGTTGGGGACCCGGGCGAACATCGTGAGGTGGCCCTTGTGCCGGCCCTCCACCGGGACGGCGAACAGCCCGTCGTTGCCCCACGCCATGCCGTCGGTCGAGATCCACAGGTTGCCGTGCCCGTCGAAGGTCAGGTTGTCCGGCGAGGAGACCGCCGTGACCTCGGACTTGTCGAACCCGGCGAAGTAGGTGGCCGGGTCCTCGGGATCGCCGCAGACGATCGGCACGTCCCAGCGGAACCTCGTGGCCGCCGCGTCGTTGTGCCGCTCGGTGATCTCCAGGATGTGGCCGTAGCGGTTGGGGCCGCGCGGGTTGGGCTCGTCGGCCTGTCCGGGCTCGCGCGCGCTGTTGTTGGTCAGCGCGCAGTAGATCTTGCCGGTGACCGGGCTGGCCTCGATGTCCTCGGGGCGGTCCATCTTGGTCGCGCCGGCCTTGTCGGCGGCCAGCCGGGTGTGCACGAGCACCTCGGCGACGGTGAAGCCCTCGACGAAGCTCTCCTTGTGGCTGGCGAGCGGGATCCACTCGCCCCAGCCGTCGAACGCGCCGTCGGAGGGCAGCTTGCCGGACCCGTCGAACTCCTTCTCCGGGCTGTCGCCGCGCAGCTTGGCGACGTAGAGCGTGCCGGACTCGAGCACGCGGCTGTTGCCGCGCCGCGAGCCCCTGCGGTAGCGGCGCTCGCTGACGAACTTGTAGATGTAGTCGAACCGCTCGTCGTCGCCCATGTAGACCGCGACCCGGCCGTCGCGGGTGATGCGGATGTTGGCGCCCTCGTGCTTGATGCGGCCGAGCATGGTGTGCTTCTTGGGCGTGGAGTCGGGGTCGTAGGGGTCGATCTCGACCACGTAGCCGAAGCGGTTGGCCTCGTTGGGGTGGCGGGAGAGGTCGAAGCGCTCGTCGACCCGGTCGAAGCGGCGGTTGTCCGCGCGGGTGTCGCTCTCGGTGGCGATGCCGTAGCGGGCCAGCGCGGGCTTCGCCTCCTCGGGGACGTCCTCGCCGCCGACGAAGTACTGGTTGTAGTTCTCCTCGCAGGTGAGGATCGTGCCCCAGGGGGTGGTGCCGCCGGCGCAGTTGTTCAGCATTCCCAGCACGCGGATGCCCTCGGAGTCGGCCTCGGTGCGCAGCAGCTCGTCGCCCGCCGCCGGACCGGTCAGCTCCATCGGGGTGGAGGCCGTGATGCGGCGGTTGAAGCGGCGCCGGCCGCGGGAGAGCCGCCAGCCCCCGGTGCGCCTGCCGCGGCCGCGGCCGCGGCCCTCGAACTCGCGCCGGATCTCCACGACCGAACCGCCGTGGGCGGCCATGGCGATGCGGATCTGCTCCGGGTCGGCGTCGTTGCCGTCGGTGTAGCCCTCGAACATCAGGGCCTCGTTGGTGTACTCGTGGTTGACCCACAGCAGCCCGCGGTCGCGGCCCAGCGGCTGGAACCCGACGAAGTCGCAGTTGTAGCCGAACTGCTTGGCCTGGGCCTCGGCCGTCTGGGCGGTGAAGTCGAACTCCGGCGCGTCGGGCAGTACCGGGTCGCCCCAGCGGACCACGACGCGCTGCTCGTAGCCGTCGGGGATCTCCACCGCGTCGCTGGTGCCCGGCTGGAGGCCCTCGAACCTCAGCCGGGGGTTGCCGCGGCCGCGGTGGTTGTCGGCCAGGGCGGGGGCCAGGCCTCCCAGCCCGGCCGCGGCGGCGGTCGCGCCGGCGCCCACGGCACCCGCGCGGAGCATGTTCCGGCGTGAGAGCGCTGTCGCGGCGACCTCGCCGAAGTACGTGTTGTCGCTGGTGTTGGGCGCGTCGTGGAAGCAGGCGTCCCCGCAGCGGAAGCGGCACGTCTGGCGGGACCGGCCTCCACCGAGCTGCCCGAGCAGCGGCAGCGAACGGCGATGCGGCGCGGATTGCGGCACTGGGTCCTCCTATGGCTCGCGGGGATAACCGTCGACCGGAGGCGCGGAACGGTCGCGGACGCCGCGCCCGGCCGGAGCGGGTCCGGGCAGGTGAGGGGTGCCCGAACTTCCATGACCATGGCGGAGTCGTCGTTCGCCGGCGTGAATCCGCCGTGAATGGGCCGCCAACTCCTCGGCACACCTGCCGTCCACCCGCAGCCCCGTACCGGCCTGCGGCAAAGCCGCGGCGGATCGCGGACGCGTGCCGGCCGGCCCCGCCGGCCGGGTGCGGACACGCCGCCGCCCCTCGCGGCGCGGCCTGCGCGGCCCGCGCGGCCATCGGACGAACGTGCCCATACCCGCATCTCCTACCCACTCAGGGAGTCGGTCCATCGCCGTGGAAGCCCGCGCCGCCCACCGATCCAGACACACAGGTTACGGGAACAACACGGTCCGTAACGAGAGACATACCACCCCCACCTGTCTCACGAGAAGTCAACCCGCGTATTCTGTCCGTGGATGTGACCTCCGAGGCTGTGAGGTCAGGCCCCACCGACCCCGCACACCGCACGACACCGACCCGATGAGCGATCCCCTCGCGCCCGCGCCTCCCACGCGTCGTGACCCCCGCCGGGCACGAACGCCTCCGGCACGGCGTCGCTCACCGTCACCGCGGCACGTTCGCGGCGTGGCGCGCCACAACGTCACAGGGGAGTGAGACCCGTATGCCCGAGACCCCTTCGGCGGGACCGCAAGGCCTCACCGGCCCGCGTACCCCGCCGGTCGCCGCGGGCACCGCCAGTCCTCCGTCCACCGAACCGGCCCACACCATGGAAGAGCCCCAACCGCCACCGCCGTCCAGATCCGAGTTCCGCGGCCCGCTCGCACGGCGCCGCTTCCCCGGACTCGCCAGCCAGATCCACCACGCGCGCCGCTTCGTCGAACGGATGCTGGCGCCCTCACCCCAACTGACCACGGCGACCCTGCTCACCAGCGAACTCGCCACCAACGCCATCACGCACAGCGCGTCGGGCATGCCCGGCGGGAAGTTCGAGGTCACCGTCGACCTCGGGCGGGGATGGGCGCGGGTCGAGGTCCGCGACCTCGGCAGCCCGGAGCGGCCCCAGCCCCAGCACCGCGATCCCTACGACGTCAGCGAGCACGGGCGCGGCCTCGACCTGGTCGACGCGCTCGCCTCGACGTGGGGCGCCGAGTCGCGCCCCGACGGCCTGGGCCGGCGGGTCTGGTTCGAGCTGATGTGGGACGAGGAGGCCGAGGGCGCCGCGCCCGCCGCGGCCGAATGAGGTCCGGCGGTCCGCACCCGCGGTCAGGTCCGCCGGCGCGGAGCGACGACCGCGGATGCGGCTCCGCTGGGGGCGCGCGCCCCCGCCGCACATGACGAAGGGCCTCCCGCTCGGGGAGACCCCCGTCGTCGTGGAATGAGTCGGCAGGTCGGGCAACTGGCTGGGCGAAAGCCCATGAACTAGGCGTCCTCCTCGGTGTCGGGAGGGGTGCTGGGCAGCCGGTACTTCTCGTAGAGCTCGCGCGCGTAGTCCTTGGCTTCCTGGGAGGGCTCGTCGCCGAGCTCCTCGCGGACGAGCTCGTCGAGTTCCGTGTCCTTGCGTTCCATATCTGCAGCTTGCCTTTCGTGGGGGCTCGATCACAAATCAGCGCCCCGGGGACCCGCCGATCCGCACGTCGCGCGGAACGCCTCCGCCGCAGGGTGGCGGGCGGCGGCCGGCGCGGAGCCTGCGAAGGCCCCGCGCGCGGCACAGCCGTCTCCCGCCGGGGGGCGCCCGCGCCGGCCGGAGAACACGGCGGCCGCCGCGGAGAACTCCCGCGGCGGCCGCCTTCCGTACTCGGACCGGGCCCGACTTCCTAGGCGGAGGAGGACCCGGAGTCGCCGTCGGTCGCCGCCGGCGCCGGCTCCTTGCCGTCCTGCTCGTCCGCATTCTCCCGGCCCTTGGCGCGGGCCTTCTCCAGCGCCGCCTCGCGCTTGGCGCGGCGCCGCTCGGCACGGCGCTCCTTGCGGCCCTCGGCCATGGTGTAGAGCACCGGGACCAGCACCAGTGTGAGCAGCGTCGACGTGATCAGACCGCCGATCACCACGATCGCCAGCGGCTGGGAGATGAACGCCCCGCCGCCGGTGATACCCAGCGCCATCGGCGTCAGTGCGCCGACGGTGGCCAGCGCGGTCATCAGGATGGGGCGCAGCCGGTGCCGCGACCCTTCCACGACCGCCTCGCGCAGGTCCATGCCGTCGTTGCGGTACTGGTTGACCAGGTCGATGAGCACGATGGCGTTGGTGACGACGATGCCGATCAGCATCAGCATGCCGATCATCGCCGCCAGGCCCATCGGCTGGCCGGTGGCCAGCAGCAGGCCGATCGAGCCGGTGGCCGCGAACGGGATCGACACCAGCAGGATCAGCGGCTGCATGAGGCTCTTGAAGGTCGCCACCATGATCAGGTACACGATGGCGATCGCGGCCAGCATGGCGATTCCCAGCTGGGTGAACGCCTCGCTCTGGTCGGAGCTGACACCCCCGATCTGGGCGCTGGCACCCTCGGGCAGGTCGAGGTCGTTCAGCGCCTGGGTCAGCTCGGTCGAGACCGCGCCGAGGTCGTCGGCGGTCGGCGAGGCGCTGACGGTGGCGCTGCGGACGCCGTCGGAGCGGGTCAGCTCCGGCGCCTGCATGACCTCCTCCACGTCGGCGACCTTGTCCAGGCGGATCTCGTCGCCGGTGCCGGTGGTCAGCTTGAGGTCCTCCAGGTCCCCGATACTGGCCGGCTTGGCGATGTCGCGCACCACCATGTCGTGCCGGGTGCCGTCGATGGTGGCGGTGCCGACCTCGGAACCGCTGAACGCCTGGGTGACGGCCTGGCCGATCGCCCCCTCGGTCAGCCCCTCCTCGGCGGCCTTCTCACCGTCGACGTCGACCTCCAGCGCGGGCTGGGAGGCGGCGATGCTGTTCTCGACATCGGCGGCGCCGGGGATGTCGCGGACGGCACCCTCGACCATGTCGGCGGCCTCGACCAGGGTCTCCCGGTCGTCAGCGCGAACCTCGACCTCCAAGGAGGTGCCGCCGGCGGCACCGGCCGTCGCGACCCGCAGCTCGGTGTCGGTGTCGACCCCGTCCATGGCGTCGCGCAGCTTGTCCGACAGCCCCGCCTGCTCCAGCTCCGGGTCGGCCGTGACGGTGTAGGTGACGGTGTCGGCGCTGCCGCCCATCATCGCGGCCATGCCGCCTCCGCCGCCTCCGATGGAGGTCTGGTAGGACTCCACCCACGAGAGGCCGTCGAGGGCCTCCTCGACCTTCTTCGCCTCGTCGTCGGCCGCGTTGAGCGAGGTGCCCTTGGGCAGCTCCTGGGTGACGGAGTAGGTGTTCTGCCCCTGGTTGCCCAGGAAGCTGGTCTGCAGGCTGCCGGCCGCGACGAAGGTGCCCACGAGGATGAGAACGGAGGCCGCCAGCGTGGTGATGCGGTGGCGGGTCGCCCAGCGGATGATCGGCAGGTACATGCGCTGCAGCGGGGTGCGCAGCTCGCGCTGGTGCTCCTCGGCCTTGATCCGCTCCAGTTCCTCGGGCGGGACGATGCGCGGGCGCATGAACCAGTAGGCCAGCACCGGGATGATCGTCAGCGACACCAGGAGCGAGGCGCCCAGGGCGAGGCTGACCGTGACCGCGAAGGGCCGGAACAGCTCGCCGGTCTGCCCGCCGACGAAGCCGATCGGCAGGAACACCGCCATCGTCGTCAGCGTGGCCGACGTGATGGCCGTGGCCACCTCCCGCACACCCGTGTAGACGGCGTGGAACTTCTCCTCGCCGTAGGCCATGTGCCGCTTGATGTTCTCCAGCACGACGATGGAGTCGTCGACCACGCGCCCGACCGCGACCGTGAGCGCGCCCAGGGTCAGCAGGTTGAGCGAGTAGCCGAACGCCTGCATGCCGAGCATCGCCACCAGCAGCGAGACCGGGATGGACACGGCCGTGACCAGGGTGGAGCGGATCGACAGCAGGAACACCAGGATCACGACGATCGCGAAGAGCAGGCCCAGCCCGCCCTCCTCGGCCATCGCCACGATGGAGTCGTTGATGTAGGGCGCCTGGTCGAAGACCACGGTGACCTCGGCGTCGTCGCCGAGCATCGGCTCGATGTCGTCCAGCGCTGCGGTGACCTCGTCGGAGATCTCGACGGTGTTGCCGTCGGGGGTCTTGGTGATCATCACGCCGAGGCTGGGGTTGCCGTCGGTGCGGGTGATGCTGGAGGCCTCGTCCATGCGCAGTTCGACGTCGGCGAGCCGGCCCAGGCGCATCGGGTCGGCGCCGGGAGCGGCGGCTCCGGCCGCACCCGCGGCCGCACCCGCGCCGGCGGCCGCGCCGGTGCCGGCGCCGGCACCGGCGCCCGCGCCGCCGCTCCCGCCGGCGGACGGGGTGACCCAGACGTCCTTGACCTGGTCGACCGACTGCAGCTTGCCGCCGGTGGTGACGGTCAGCGTCTCGCCGTCCTGGGTGATGTCGCCGCCGGGGGTGAGTGCGCCGCTGGCCTGGAGCGCGCCGGTGAGGTCGCCGACGGTCAGGCCCTCGTCCTCCAGCTTGTCGTCCTTGGGCTCGATGACGACCGAGGACTCGCGGATGCCGGTGACCGTGGCCGCGCGCACGCCGTCGATGGACTCGAGCTCGGGCACGACCTGCTCCTTGAGCGGGTCGGCCAGGGCCTGCTCGTCGCCGTCGCCGGCTCCGGCGGCCAGCATGACGACGGGGATGTCGTCGGTGCCGAACGCGGTGACCGAGGGGTCGACGTCGTCGGGCAGCATCGGCTCGGCCTGGTCGACGGCCTGCTGGACGTCGCGCACGACGGCGTCGCTGTCGTCGCCGTAGTCGAACTCGGCGGTGACCTGCACCGATCCGGTGCTGGAGGTGGAGGTGTAGCTGACGACCCCGGGGACGCCCTGCACCGCCTGCTCCAGCGGTTCGGCGACGTCGGTCTCGACGACCTCGGGCGAGGCGCCCTGGTACTGGGCGTTGACCATCACCATCGGAACCTCGATGGAGGGCATCAGAGCGCGCTGGGTGTTGAACGTCGCCAGCGTGCCGAAGACCAGGGCAGCCAGGGTGATGAGCAGGATGAGCGCCCGGTTGCCGAGGGAGATCCGTGCTAGCCGGTTCACGCCGTCCCCCTAACCCGCTGCGCGCCCGCTCGTGGGAATAGGCCGGATGGGACGCCAAGAGGGCACTTGGCAGATTGGGACATGAGAGTCGTTACTCCTCGAAGAATGGCTTCTCGCGCTGCAAACGGCACCGCTGCGACGAGCGGTAGACGAACGAACTGCCGTGCGGTCGTCGGCACGGGGGAGCCGCACGGGGTACTGCCGGGCACGCTGCAAACACGATACTTCGCGAGTTGGGGCGAATTCCCCCCGAGTGAGCCGAGATCAGGTGGCTGTCAGGGACGTGTCAGGGGTCTATCAGGGTCGCCCCCGCGGCCGGACTCCTGCTGTGAGCGGCGCCGACGCGGCGCGCGCTCAGAGGCGGCCGCCGCGGCCGGCTGCGCGGGGGGCGGCGCCGGGCCGCATTCGGCCACCGCGGGCGGGTGCCGGAGGACGGCCGCATTCGCCGCTCGGCGGGGCGGGGAGGCGCGGGGGCACGGTCCCGCCACCGGCGGCGCGGCGCATCGCGCACGGGGCCGCTCAGCCGGCGGGAACCGGGGTGTGCTCGCCCGGCGGCACGTGCTCGGCCGCCACCCCCCACACGACGCGCAGCAGGTCGTCGAGCGCGTGCGCGAGGGAGTCGTCGACGAGCTCGTAGCTGACCTGGCGACCGCGCGCGGTGGTGGTCACCAGGCCGCACTCGCGCAGGCAGGCCAGGTGGTTGGACACGTTCTGCCGGGTAAGTCCCAGGTGCTCGGCGAGGTGGGCCGGGTAGTCCGGGCCGTCGAGGAGCGCGAGCAGGAGGCGGCAGCGGGTGGGGTCGGCCAGCGCCCGGCCCAGGCGCTGGATCGCGGCGAGACGCTGCTCGGAGGTCAACATGAAAACCATTTTACAGTACTTGCTGTATTGACAGCCTAGACTGTATAAACAGTGAGGACTGAACAGTCTTCCCTGCGCCGGGACCGCGCCGCGGACGCCGGCGCAGCGCATGCGAGGGACGAGAGGAGCAGGGAGCCGGGATGGGCATGGGCCACGGCCACAGCCACGGGCACGGCGACACCACGGCCGCCACCGCCAACCGCGGCCGCCTGGCGATCGCGCTGGCGCTGATGCTGTCGGTCGCCGGCGTGCAGGTCGCCGGCGCGGCCGCGTCGGGGAGCCTGGCGCTGCTCGCCGACGCGGGCCACACCGTCACCGACTCCTTCGGCGTCGCGCTTGCGCTGGTCGCCGTGTGGATCGCCAACCGGCCGCCCAACGCCGAGCGCACGTTCGGCCTGCAGCGGGCGGAGGTGCTGGCCGCCGCGGTGAACGCGCTCACCCTGTTCGCGCTGTGCGCCTACGTGGCCTACGAGGCGGTGCGGCGGATGCTCGACCCCCAGCCGGTGGCCGGCCCGTGGATGGTCGCGGTGGCCTGCGTCGGCCTGGCGGCCAACGTCGCCGCGCTGCTGGTGCTGCGCGGCGGCCAGAGCGCGAGCCTGAACGTGCGCGGCGCCTATCTGGAGGTCATGGGCGACGCACTGGCCTCGGTCGGCGTCGTGGTCGGCGGCGCGGTGATCTGGCTGACCGGCTGGGAGCGGGCCGACTCGCTGATCTCCCTGGGTATCGCGGCCTTCATCGTCCCCCGCGCCTGGAGCCTGCTGCGCGAGGCCGTGCACGTGCTGCTGGAGTCCACCCCGCGCCACGTCGACCTGGAGGAGGTGCGCGAGCACCTGATGGGCCAGGCGGGCGTCATCGACGTGCACGACCTGCACGCCTGGACGATCACCTCGGGCATCCCGGTGATGTCGGCGCACGTGGTGGTCGAGAAGCACCGCCTCGCCGATGCCGGCCGCCTCCTCGACGACCTGCACGCGTGTCTCTCCGGGCACTTCGACGTCGAGCACTCCACACTGCAGTTGGAGCCCGACGGCCACGTGGACCACGAGGGCGCCCGCCACGCGTGACACACATCACGCGTGCCGACGGTCGGACACGGACGGCGGGTGCGGTACTGACCGGGAAAACCGGAGCTAACGCCTCTGACCTGGACAAAACGCCAAAATGTCTGGCAAAGTCAGCGCTTGGGCTCGGGCGATCTTGATCGTGCGCCTCATGGCTATACATCGGCGACCTTGCGCATCGGGAGTGTGCCGAGGCCCGCGGTCGGCGAAGTAGACGGCGTGAACAGCGTGACGAGAGGGTCGAGCCAGCCTGTGGGGGAGACACGACACATGACCAACCGCCTGAGAGGGATCGCCGACGCCCTGCGCGAGGACGTCGTCAGCGGATTCCTCCTCATCGCCGGCGCCGTGGTCGCACTGGTCTGGGCCAACTCCCCCTGGGGACACTCCTACGAGGTCATCCGCACCATCAGCTTCGGGCCTGAGAGCCTGCACCTGTACCTCTCGGTCGAGGAATGGGCCGCCGACGGACTGCTGGCCGTGTTCTTCTTCGTCGTCGGCAACGAGCTCAAACAGGAGTTCGTCCACGGCGAGCTGCGCAACCCCCGCCGGGCGATGCTGCCGATCGTCGCCGCACTGTGCGGAATGGTCGTGCCCGCGGCGATCTACGCGGTGATCAACATCGGCCAGGGCGACGCGCTGCGCGGCTGGGGAATCCCCATGGCCACCGACATCGCCTTCGCCGTGGCCATCCTGGCGGTGATCGGCCGGTTCCTGCCGCCCGCGCTGCGGACGTTCCTGCTGACCCTGGCCATCGTCGACGACCTGGGCGCCATCGTCGTCATCGCCGTGTTCTACACCGACCACCTGTCCTTCGCGCCGCTGCTGGGGGCCCTCGCCCTGCTCGCCCTCTTCGGCTACCTGCAGCGCGGCCGCGGGGCCGCCGCCGCGCTCGACCGCTCGCCGCTGCCCAACTGGGTCGTCTACCTGCCGCTCGCCGCCGCCATCTGGGCGCTGATGCACGCCAGCGGCGTGCACGCCACCATCGCCGGGGTCGCCATGGGCCTGCTCATGCGCACCGTCGAACTGCCCGGGGAGACCGGCGACCCCAGCCACCGCGCCGAGCACGCCATCCGGCCGTGGTCCTCCAGCCTCGTGCTGCCGATCTTCGCGCTGATGTCGGCGGGGGTGGCCTTCACCGGGCTGGACGCGATCTTCACCGACACCGCGGCCGTGGGCATCATCGTCGGGCTGGTGGCCGGCAAGCTCATCGGCATCTTCGGCGGCGCCTGGATCACCACCAAGATCACCAGTGCCGAGCTGAACCCGTCGCTTCGCTGGGTCGACATCTGCGGCATGTCGCTGCTGGCCGGGATCGGCTTCACGGTGTCGCTGCTGATCACCGAACTGTCCTTCTCCGACCATCGGCACATGCTGGAGGACGCCAAGGCCGGCGTGCTGATCGCGTCGCTGATCGCCACCGTGCTGGCGGCCGCCGTGCTGGGCGTGCGCAACGCCCAGTACCGCAGGAACGGCTCGCCGGCCAAGCGCCGCACCGGTTCTCCGGGCGGCGGAGCCCGATGACGCCTCCGAGCGGGTCCGGCGCGACACGCCGCGCCGGACCCGCCTAGGCCGACGCGGACTCGGAGCGGTTGGATGAACACGCACACGGGAGGCGGCACACCGCGCCCCGCGGGACCGGGGCCCGTCCGGTGCCGCACGCGGCGGACTCCCCCGTCGGCCCGCCGAGGCCACCGAGGCGGTACAACAGGACGACGATGCATGTGAACACGCCCGGACGCGGCTCGCACCTTCGCAGTCGGCTGTCCCGCAGGCTGCGCCGCCTGCCCCGCCCCCGGATGCCGCACGATCTGCGCAACGTCCTGTGGGCGAGCCCGGCGCGGTTGTTCGTCGTCCTGTTCGTCGTGGTCGACCTGGCCGGCGCCTCCCTGCTGATGCTCCCGGTCGCCCACGCCAAAGGCTCCGGGCTCACCCCGGTCGAGGCGATCTTCACCTCCACGACGGCGCTGGCCGTCTGCGGACTGTCGGTCATCGGGATCGGCTCGGAGCTGACGGTATTCGGCCAGGTGGTCGTCGCCGTCCTGATCCAGGCCGGCGGCATCGGCATCATGACCCTGGCCTCGGTGCTGGGCGTGGTGGTGATCCACCGGTTCGGCCTGCGCCTGCAACTGGGCGTGCAGGCCGAGACCCGCAGCCTGCAGGTGGGCGACGTTCGCGGCATCGTCATGCGGGTGGTGCGCGCCAGCCTGGTGTGCGAGGCGCTGCTCGCGACGATCCTCGTGCCCCGGATGTGGCTCGGCCACGGGATACCGCTCGGCGACGCGCTCTACAGCGGGCTCTTCCACGCGGTCTCGGCCTTCAACAACGCCGGGCTCTCCCTCTACGACGACAGCCTGACCCGCTTCTCCGGCGACGCGCTCGTGCTGCTGCCGGTGGCGCTGGCGACGATCATGGGCGGCCTGGGCTTTCCGGTGCTGCTGGAGCTGCGCCGCCACTTCGCCAGTCCGCGCGCCTGGAGCCTGCACACCAAGCTCACCGTGAGCACCACACTGCTGCTGTTCGCCGCCGGCATCGTCGCGATCACCGCCCTGGAGTGGTCCAACCCCACGACCCTCGGGCCGCTGAGCACCTCCGACAAGCTCGTCGACGGCGCCTTCCACGGCATCATGCCGCGCAGCGGCGGCTTCAACACGCTCGACGTGGGCGCGATGGACCAGTCCACGCTGCTGGTGAGCGTGATGCTGATGTTCGTGGGCAACGGCAGCGCCGGCACCGCGGGCGGGATCAAGGTCGCCACCCTGGCGGTGATCTTCCTGATCGTGTGGTCGGAGATCCGCGGCCACCCCAACGTGCACGTCTTCGGCCGCCGCCTGTCGCCCGGAGTGATCCGCGAAGCGCTGAGCCTGCTGTTCCTGTCGATGACGGTGGTCGTGGCCTCCACCGTCGCGCTGCTCGTGGCGACGCCCTTCCAGCTCGACCAGGTTCTTTTCGAGGTAGTCTCGGCATCCGGGGTCGTAGGGCTGTCGACCGGCATCACCGGCGACCTGCCCGAGGCGGCCCAACTGCTACTCGTGGTGCTCATGCTGGCCGGCCGCATCGGTCCCATCACGTTCGCCTCGGCGCTGGCCCTGCGCGAGCACACGCGGCGCTACGACCTCCCGGAGTCGCGGCCGATCATCGGTTGACCCCGGTCCTTCACCGCGAGGGGCGCAGACGAGGAGACGGAGAAGACAGTGCAGCGCAGCAGGCCACACGACAAGCGCGTCCTGGTGATCGGTCTGGGGCGGTTCGGCAGCTCTCTGGCTCTGGAGCTGGTCGACCACGGCTGGGAGGTCCTGGGCATGGACTCCAACCCCCGGCTGGTGCAGGCGTTCTCGGAGTCGCTCACCCATACCGTCGTCGCCGACGCCACCGACGACGAGGCGCTGCGCCAGGTCGGCGCGCACGAGTTCACGCGCGCCGTCGTGGCAATAGGAACCCACCTGGAGGAGAGCATCCTCGCCTCCTCGCTGCTGGTCGACATGGGCGTGCCGCACATCTGGGCGAAGGCCACCAGCCGCCGCCACGGGCGCATCCTCCAGCAGATCGGCGCCCACCACGTGGTGCTGCCCGAGCACGACATGGGCGAGCGCGTGGCCCACCTGGTCTCGGGGCGGATGCTGGACTACGTGGAGATCGAGGAGGACTTCGCCCTCGGCAAGACCCGCGCGCCACGGGAGATGATCGGCCGCAAGCTCGGCGAGACCAGGGTGCGCACCAAGCACGGCATCACCGTGGTGTGCATCAAGCGCCACGGCGAGCAGTTCACCTACGCCACCGCCGAGACGGTCCCGCAGAAGGGCGACGTGATCGTGGTGGCCGGCAAGACCAACGACGTGGAGAAGTTCGCTGAGATCGCCTAGCCTGCGGACTCCTCCGTAGCACCGCCGATCCTGGACAAAGCCCGCCGAACCTACCCGAATTGACAACCATTTTCATTGTCCTCATGATGAAGCCATGGGACGACGGAGCTATGTCAAGGCGGCCGCGGTGTGCGCGGTCGGGATACTCACGGCCTCCGGCTGCGGCGGCGGCGGGCAGGAAGGCGGTTCGGGCGACCGGCTGAGCGTGGTCACGGGCGTCTACCCGCTGCAGTGGCTGGCCTCCCAGGTCGGCGGCGATCACGTCGACGTGGAGAACCTGGCCGGGCCGGGCACCGACCCGCACGAGCTGGAGCTCGCCCCGCGCCAGATCGGCAGCGTCGGCAACGCTGATGTCGCCTTCTACATCGGCGGCCTGCAGCCGGCCGTCGACGACGCCGTCTCCTCCCAGGGCGGCGACAACGCGCTCGACGTCGCCGACCTGGTCGAGCTGCGGACGCTGGAGGAGAACGCCGGCTCGTCCGGACACGACCACAGCGAGGGCGAGGGCGGCCACGACCACGGACACGAGGAGTCCGGCGGTTCCGCCGACGAGAGCGGCCACGAGGAGGGCCACGACGGGGGCCACGAGGAGTCCGGCGGCGAGGGCGGCCACGACCACGGCGAGTTCGACCCGCACATGTGGCTCGACACGGAGCGCTTCACCGCGGCCGCCGAGGGCCTGGCCGACCGCCTCAGCGAGATCGACCCCGACCACGCCTCGGACTACGCCGCCAACGCGGAGTCGGTCACCGGCACGCTCGGCGACATCGACACCGAGTACTCCGAGGGCCTGGCCGAGTGCGACAGCCGCGACATCGTCGTCAGCCACAGCGCCTTCGGCTATCTGGCCCACCGCTACGACCTGCACCAGATCAGCCCCACCGGTGTGGACTCCCACGCCGAGCCCACCCCCGCGCGCCTGGCCGAGGTCGCCGAGACCGTGCGCGAGCACGACATCGGCACCGTGTTCACCGAGCCCCTGAGCGACTCCAGCGCCGCCGAGACGATCGCGTCGGAGACCGGCGCGAAGACGGCGGTGCTCGACCCCGTCGAAGGCGTCGCCGAGAAGTCGCCGGGCGACGACTACCCCTCCATCATGCGCGCCAACCTGACGACC
The DNA here is from genome assembly GCF_039542725.1 of Streptomonospora halophila. Lineage (NCBI taxonomy): Bacteria > Bacillati > Actinomycetota > Actinomycetes > Streptosporangiales > Nocardiopsidaceae > Streptomonospora > Streptomonospora halophila. Next base: position 233,707 of record NZ_BAABIK010000005.1, read on the forward strand.
CTCACGGAGGCGCTCGGCTGCTCTTGACGCGAACCGCACCGCGCCTCCGCCCACAGCGACGCCGACGGCCCGGAGCCCCCGACGCGGGGACTCCGGGCCGTCGGCGTCGGCACGCCCTTGACCACCAGAAAGGTGTCCCGAGGGGCGGACAGGACGATGCACGTGCGCTATCCTGCACAAAGTACGGTGCTAATGCACGTGCATCGGACAGTGCATCGGCCTGTGCACCTATCAGCTCCGCAGAGAATCAGGAGTCTCCATGAGCGCCTACAACGGCATCGCGGCCACCGAGCTCCAGAACGTCACCTGGCAGAAGAGCCGACGCAGCAACTCCCAGGGAGCCTGCGTCGAGATGGCACGACTGACCGACGGTTCCATCGCCGTGCGCAATTCCCGCTTCCCCGACGGCCCCGCGCTGCTCTACACCCAGGCCGAGATCGACGCCCTCATCGGCGGCGCCAAGGACGGCGACTTCGACAACCTCGTCGGCTGACACCCCCCGCAGCCGGCCGCATGCGCGCCCCGACACCGACTCGGCGACCGGCGCAGACCCCACGGAGCCCCGCACCTGCGGCCTGACCGCCGCGAGGAGCGGGGCTCCGCGCGTCGGGAACCCCCGCCGCCCGGACGCGCGCACGCCGGCCGCCGGCCGGTGCGGCCTATTTGGACTCGACCCGTCCGAGCAGGTCGGCGTCGGCGGCCAGCGCGTCGCACGCCTGCTGCCAGGCCGGATCCCCGGAGTCGAGCGCGGTGCGCATGTAGGCCCAGGTGAGCCGCTGGACCGCGGCCAGCCTTACGGGGTCCTCGTCCGTGGTCTCGGCGACGTCGTAGCCGGCGATCCCGCCCAGCCCGTGCTCCGCGCCGAACAGGGTGAGCAGGGACTTGGGGCCCGGCGCGAGCACGTACGGATCGGCGTGCCAGTCCGGCCCCCGGTTGGTCAGGAAGGAGGAGGCGTCCTTGTCGCCGGCGACCACGAGCGCGGGGGCCGCCATCCGGGAGAAGTCCGCGGTCGAGGCGAACGGGATGTTCTCGACCGCCCACTCGGTGAGGGCATCGCCGCCTCTGCCGGGTGCGGCCAGCAGCACGCCCGCCTTGATCCGCGGCTCGGTCAGGTCCGCCTCCCGCCCGTCCTCGGGATCGGTGAGCCGGGCGCCCAGCAGCAGCCCGGCGGTGTGCCCGCCCATCGAGTGCCCGGCCACGGCGACCTTCTCGCGGTCCAGCCGGCCGCGGAGCTGCGGGACGGCGGCCTCGACCGCGTCGAGCCGGTCGAGGATGTGCGTCATGTCCTCGGCACGCGACCGCCAGAAGAAGGGCGCCCCGGGGGTCCGGGGATCCAGGGTCAGCGCCCGGGAGCTGAGATGGGTGGGCTGGACGACGACGAAGCCGTGCGCCGCCCAGAAGTCGGCCAGCGGCGCGTAGCCGTTCAGCGAGGAGAGGTTGTTGGAGTTCCCCTGGCCGTGCGAGAGGAGGACGATCGGCAGCCCGCTCCCGGTCATGGGCGCGGAGACCCGCACCTGCAAGTCCACGGCGCGGCCGGGCACCGGCAGCACCACCGGCCGGACCGAAACGACGGGGGCCGGTGAGCCGGGGGCGGCGGCTGCGGCGGCGGGTTCACTCATGATGGGCGTTTCCCTTCGACGGTCCCGGCTGCCCGGCGCGGCCCGCGGGGGGGGGCAGGCCGTCGCGCCCACCTGGCCGCACCAACAACCGGATCATTGTTCCAATTAACATACGGATCAATGTTCCGCTTTGTCAACGCACGACCGGCCCGAGCCGTCGCGACGGGATCGGCGGAAGAGGCGCCACCGCCTCGCATGGTCGCGAGGGGGCACACAGCGGGAGGGGACACGGCGGGCGGCGGGAACGGGCGGCATGACGGGGCCGTCACGCCGTCGGCCGACCGAAGGCCGGAGACGAACGGCCAAGTGCGGAATACGGGTGGGGCGGACGCCGCCCGGTGGTGCGCTGGGGCATGTCGTGACGGGTCGCTGTGCGCCTGCGCGGCGCCCCGGGACCGCCTCCCCCGGTGCGTTCCCGCCGGCCGGCGGAGGCCCGCATCGGCCACCCTCCTCGGCCGTGCCTGAGCGGCACCGGTCCCCATTGCAGCGCGCCAACGCGCCGGAAGAACGGCGCTTCGCGCTTCGCGGGGCGCACCGAGTGCGCCGCCCACTACGGCCGGACGCCGACCGGCGGTGAGCTAGTCGAGGTCGTCGATCATGCCCTTGAGGATGTCCCTCGTGTAGGTGGGCGGCTGGGCGATCACGCTCAGCTTCTCCATCGCCATGGTGTAGGCGTCGATCTCCGTCCGGCGGTCAAGGCACATCGACCCGGTGAGCTGCTCCAGGTAGATGATGTCGGACAGGCCGAAGTCGGGATAGCGCAGAATCGTGAACGACCCCGCCTCGGCGGCGTGCGCGCCGGCGCTGAAGGGCACGATCTGCACCGTGATGTTGCGGCGGTCGCTCAGTTCGATCAGCCGCTCCAGCTGGCCGCGCATGACATCGGGCCCGCCGACGGGGCGGCGCACCGCGGCCTCGTCGATGATCGCCCACAGCCGGCAGCCGCCGTCCTCGATGTGGCGCTGGCGCCGCATCCGCACCGCCACGCGGTCCTCCAGCAGCGGGTCGGGGATCGAGCGCCCGGCCGAGATGACCGCGCGGGCGTAGTCCTCGGTCTGCAGCATGCCGGGCACGAACTGCGCCTCGTAGACGCGGATCCGGGTGGCGGCCTCCTCCAGGCCCACGTAGACCTGGAACCAGTTGGGCAGCGCGTCGCCGTACTCCTGCCACCAGCCGGGCTTCTTGGACTCGCGCGCCAGGCGGACCATGGTCTGCACCTGGTCCTTGTCGGTGACGCCGTATAACTTCAGCAGGTCCTCGACGTCGCGGACCTTGAAGCCGACCCGCCCCAGTTCCATCCGGCTGATCTTGGACTCCGAACCGCGGATGTAGTGGCCCGCCTCGCCGCGGGTCAGCCCGCGCGCCTCGCGGTACTTGCGCAGTTCGGACCCGAGCAGCATTCGGCGGACTGTGGGACCGCTCCCCCGCTTCAGACGAGCTATGTCCACAGCCGCTGCCTCCCTACTCATCGCTCCCCGCGACCCGACCGGTGTTCAAGGGTCGCCGCGTCGCGCGGAACATCCACGCACGCACCACGATATCGCCGATCCCGGCGACAACTCGATGGGCCGCAACGGGAATCCGCGATGATTGCAGGCGTACGCACGACGGACCGGCCGCCACCGCTCACCGGGGGCGCCGCAGACAAGGACGTCTCAGCCGAACCGCGCCCAGACGTGCTTGCCAGCGGGTAGTACGGGCAGAACACCCCATCCACTGCAGAAGGACGCGACCAGGTGCAAACCGCGCCCGCTCTCGAACTTGAAGTCGGGGTCGCGCCGCTCGGGCATCCGGTCGCTGAGATCCCGCACCGCGCAGACCAGCTCGCCTCCGCGCCGCAGCATACTCAACCGGATGGGGTCGTCGGCGCCCGTTGCGGTGTGGACGCGGCGGCCGTGCCGCAGTGCGTTGGTGACGAGCTCGGAGACGACGAGTTCGACGTCGGCGGCGTGTTCGGGCAGGTGCCACTCCCTGAGGACGCCGGCGCAGATGCCCCTCGCGACGCCCGCCGCGCCCGGCTGCGCGTCCAGGCTCCAGGACAGCGCGTAGGCGCGGGAGGGCTGGGCCGCCGGCGCATGCAGCGACCCGCCCAGCAGGGCGGAGGTCCACCACGCTCTGGGAGAGGGAGCCGAGACCGCCCCCGGACGCTCCCCGTCTCCGAGTCTTCCCATTGATTCGCGGGCTGGCTGTCCGGTCACCGCGATCCCCTCGCAGTCGTGTGTATCGGGTTCCGGGCCGGGGCGCCGGCTCGCGGAACCTCCTTGCGTGCGCACGCGCATGAGCCATATGCACGTGCATTCTCCGCTTGCACGCATCCTAGGACACCGATGGGCCGCACATCAGAGAAAGCGGGGACTTCGGCCCACACTTTTCTCCGGCGTTTCGGCGCCGGTCCGCACACCTGCGAGAACACCGCGGCGCCGGGGAGGACACGGCCGCCGAACGCCGTCCACGGCGTGCCGTGGGAGCCCGGGCGCCGTGGGAGCCCGGGCGCCGTGGGAGCCGCGCGCGGTGTGGGGGTGGAGGCGCCCGGGACGGCGAGCGGGCCCCGCCGCGGCGGGGCGACCGGGGGACGCCGGGCGGGGCGGTGAGGCGTGCGGGCGGGCGGCGGACTCAGGCGGCCAGCAGGGTGCTGTGGACGCGGTCGGGGTAGTCCGTGATGATCCCGTCGACGCCGTCGCGGATCAGCCGGCGGATCGCCTGGTGGTTGTTGGCGGTCCAGCCGAACATCGACAGCCCCTGAGCGTGGGCGTGGCGCACGTAGGGCGCCGAGACGCGCAGGTGGTGCGGGTTGATCAGGCGCGCGTACTGGGCGATCCGGCGCAGCCCGTAGCGGCCGTAGGTCTTGCCCAGCGCCGCGGTGTGCAGGCCGGGGACGTCGCCGGCCATCGCGCGCAGCGTAACCCAGTCGAAGCTCTGCAGGATGAGCCGCCCCTCGGCGCCGGCCTCGCCCCAGTGCGGGTCGGTGCGCAGCTCCTGCGCCAGGCGGTGGGCCATCGAGCGGTCGCGGCGCTGCACCTTCAGCTCGACCAGCGCGCCGAGCCGCTCGTCGCGCAGGACCTCGAGGCACTCCTGCAGGGTGGGTACGCGCTCGCCGGCGAACTCGGGGCCGAACCAGGATCCGGCGTCCAGGCGGCGGATCTCGGCGAGGGTGAAGTCACCGACGTGCCAGCTGCGGCGCCGGGGGAACACCTCGGCCACGTCGGTGGTGCGGCGCAGCGAGGAGTCGTGCAGGACCACGAAGGCGCCGTCTGCGGTCTGGCGCACGTCGATCTCGGCCATGTCGGCGCCGCGCTCGCGGGCCGCCCGCAGGGCCGCCAGGGTGTTCTCGGGCGCGTACGCCGACGCCCCGCGGTGGGCGACGACGATCACACCCGCCACCCCCGCACGCCGGGGTCGGCGATCGGGGCCGGCGCGGAGTCCCGCACGGCCGGACCGGACACCGTACGCCGTGTGCGCACCGGGGTGCCGGCGAGCGACATGGCCACCGCCTCTTTCCACTCGGTCCTGGTGGGGCCTTTCTCCAGCCTCACCTCTCCCGGCCAATAGCGGATGGCCGCGGAGTGATCGCCCGGTGGAGCGCGCCGGGCGGTCGCCCGGGGGCGCGGAGGTGTGCCGGTCACGCGCCGCGGGCGGATTCACAGCGTCACACTACAGCCGCCGACGGCGGAATCCCGACTACCTCGAGTAGTGGCCGGGTGCCCCCACCCCGGAGGTGGTACCAGCACCCCCGTCCGGGGGAGTGCCGGCGCCGCGGAAGGCTCACCGCCGTCCGCTTGCGGGCAGCCCGTAGAAGTCGCGTGCGTTGGCGCCGAACGCCGCCTCGGCGGCCGCGGGCGGCAGCGCCTCGGTGATCAGCTCCAGGTCGGCCGGGTCGAAGGGGCGCGGGGCGCGGGTGCAGGGCAGGTCGGTGCCCGCCATCAGAGCGCCGGGGTTGACCGCGGCGACGGCGCGCAGTGCGGCGGCCACGTCCAGATCGCCGCGCCCGAATCCGGTCGCCTTGACCCGCGCACCCGAGCCCACCAGGGCCAGCAGCGCGGGCAGGCCCTCTGCGGAGAGTCCGAGGTGGTCGACGCTGATGCGCGGCAGCGGCGCGACGCGCGGCGCCAGCGCGCGCAGGTCGCGGGAGTCGACGTAGATCTCGGTGGGCCAGTTGAGCAGCTCGGCGGCGCGCCGGCCCAGCTGCACCAGGGAGTCGAGGTCGTCGACGGCGCCGCGGTACAGGTTCAGCCGCAGCGCGCGCACTCCCGCGGCGTGCAGGTCGCGCAGGTGGGAGTCGGAGGTGTCGGGCGGCAGCTGCGCCACCCCGACGAAGGCCGGCCCCAGTTCCCGCAGCGCCGCCACCAGGTGGTCCTGGCCGGTTCCGGAGAAGGACCCGGCCACGACGGCGCCGCCGGTGAAACCGAGCTCGCGCGTCCGGTCCCGGTAGTCGGCGACGGAGAAGGGCTCGGGCCGGTAGCCGGCGTTTCCGGGCAGCGCGAAGCGGTGGTCGATGATGTGGAGGTGGGCGTCGAACAACGCCATTGCCCTCGATTCGGCCGGGAGCACGGACTTCCGCACAGCGGGATTCGGGCCGGAGCGCACTGTGCGGTCGGCTCGGCCCGGCGACCACGCTAGTGCCTCATGCGCGCCGCGTGGACGGGTGCGCCCGCCCCTGGCCGGGCCGGTCGGCCCCTGCGCAGTTCAACCGGCCGCAACCCGGCATCCGACCTGCACACCACCCCACATACCACCCGGTCGGTATGAGGCCGATAGTATCTGCTCGATGTGTCCCGGACCACCCAACCGGAGGTAGCAATGGCAGAGACCCCACGTGTCGCGATCGTCACCGGAGGCGCCCGCGGTATCGGCGCCGCCACGGCGCGCCGACTGGCCGCCGACGGACGCGCCGTCGCCGTCGTCGACCTCAAGGAGAGCGACGCGCAGGCCGCCGTCGACCTGATCGCGGCCGACGGCGGGAAGGCGGTCGCCGTGGGCGCCGACGTCAGCGACACCGACCAGGTGTCGGCCGCCGTCTCCCAAGTCGCCGAGCGGCTCGGGCCGCCGCAGATCCTGGTGAACAACGCCGGCGTGATCCGGGACAACCTGCTGTTCAAGATGTCCGAGGACGACTGGGACACCGTGATGAACGTGCACCTGCGCGGCAGCTTCCTGATGTCGCGCGCCGCCCAGGAGCACATGACCTCCCAGGGGTGGGGCCGCATCGTCTCGCTGTCGAGCACGTCGGCGCTGGGCAACCGCGGCCAGGCCAACTACTCCACCGCGAAGGCCGGCCTGCAGGGCCTCACCAAGACCCTGGCGATCGAGCTCGGCAAGTTCGGAGTCACCGCCAACGCCGTGGCGCCCGGCTTCATCGAGACCGACATGACCAAGGCGACCGCCGAGCGCGTGGGCATGGACTTCGAGGAGTTCAAGGCGGCGGCCGCCGCCCAGATCCCGGTGCGCCGCGCCGGGCGCCCCGAGGACATCGCCGCCACCGTCTCCTTCCTCGCCGGCGAGGAGGCCGGCTTCGTCTCCGGCCAGGTCGTCTACGTCGCCGGCGGACCACGCGACTGACCCCCGCCCCTCCCCTCTTCCACCGCCACCTGCTTGAAAGGGAGATTCCATGACCACTGCCCCAGCGGGGGCGTCGCTCGACGCCTCCGCACTGCGTCGGCGGGTCGCCGACTTCGCCGCCCGCAACGACCCGCGGACCACCGGCCAGCGCGACTTCCTGGCCGCGCGCTTCGACGCCGGCCTCGCGTGGGTGCACTTTCCCGAGGGCGAGGGCGGGCTGGGCGCTCCGCGCGCCCTGCAGCCCGTCGTCGACCGGGAGTTCGAGCGCCTGGGATTCGCCCCCGAGGGCCGCGAAGCGCTGGTCATCGGCCTGGGGATGGCCGCTCCGACCATCCTCGCGTTCGGCACCCCCGAGCAGCGCGCGCGCTATCTCAAGCCGCTCTACACCGGCGAGGAGATCTGGTGCCAGCTCTTCAGCGAGCCCGGCGCCGGGTCCGACCTGGCGGCGCTGGGCACCCGGGCGGTGCGGGACGGCGACACCTGGACCGTCGACGGCCAGAAGGTGTGGACCTCGCTGGCCCACCGCGCCGACTTCGCCATCCTCGTCGCCCGCACCGACCCCGACGTGCCCAAGCACCAGGGGATCACCTACTTCGTCTGCGATATGGCCGCCGAGGGCGTGGACGTGCGCGCGCTGCGCCAGATCACCGGCGAGGCGGAGTTCAACGAGGTCTACCTGAACAGCGTGCGCATCCCCGACTCCCAGCGGCTCGGCGGCGAGGGCGAGGGCTGGCGCGTCGCCCAGACCACGCTGATGAACGAGCGCGTCTCCATCGGCGGCCACCCGGAGCCGCGCGAGGGCGGGCTCATCGGCGCGGTCGCGCGGATCTGGCGCGAGCGCCCCGAGGTGCGCACGCCCGGCCTGCACGACTCGCTGCTGCGGCTGTGGGTGGAGGCCGAGGCGGCGCGGCTCACCAAGGAGCGGCTGCGCCAGCAGCTGGCCGTCGGCCAGCCCGGCCCGGAGGGTTCGGCGGCCAAGTTCTCCTTCTCCCGGCTCAACCAGGAGATCTCCGGCCTGGAGCTGGAGATGCTCGGCGGCGAGGGGCTGACCTACGACGACTGGACGTTCCGCCGTCCCGAGGGTGTCGAGTTCGCCAAGCGCTCGGCCGGCTTCCACTACCTGCGCAGCAAGGGCAACTCCATCGAGGGCGGCACCTCCGAGATCCTGCGCAACATCATCGCCGAACGGGTCCTGGGCCTTCCGCCCGAGCCCCGCGTGGACAAGGACGTGGCATGGAAGGACCTGCCCAAGTGAGGCCGCACGGCACGGAGACGACGGCGGCGCGCCCCGCGCGCGCGAACCGGGGGGCGCGATGAGCGAGAACCGGCTCGACCTGCTCTACAGCGAGGTCGAAGAGGAGCTGCGGGCGAGCGTCCGCTCGCTGCTGGAGGACAAGAGCCCGCCCGAGGCGGTGCTCGCGCGGGTCGAGGGCGACGGGGTCGTCGACACGGCGCTGTGGAAGGACCTGGCCGGCATCGGCGTCGCCGGCCTGCCCGTGCCCGAGGAGCTGGGCGGCGCCGGAGCGAGCCTGCGCGAGAGCGCGGTGGTCGCCGAGGAGCTGGGGCGCGGCGTGGCGCCGGTGCCCTTCATGGGCAGCGCGGTGCTGGCGACCGCGGTCCTGCTGGAGGCCGGGGACCGGGCGGAGTCGGAGCTGGGAGCGCTGGCCGGCGGCGACGCCACCGCCGCGCTCGCCGCCCCCTTCGCGAGCGTTCCGGCCTCCGCCTTCCCCGAGACGGTGCGCGAGCAGGGCGGCGTGCTGCAGGGCGCGGTGCGCGGCGTCGTCGACGCCACGACCGCCGACACGCTGGTCGTACCGGCCGTGGGCGAGCAGGGGCCGGGGCTCTACGTGGTGCCGGCCGACCGGGCGCGGGTCGAGACGGTGGTCACCTTGGACCTGACCCGCCCGCTGGCGGACGTGGCTCTGGAGGGTGTTGAGGGCCGGCGCGTGGCCGCGGGATCCGACGCCGAGCGGGCGCTGCGCCGCGCGCTGGTGACCGGTGCGGCTCTGCTGTCGGCGGAGCAGTTGGGCGTCGCCCAGTGGGCACTGGACGCCACGGTCGACTACACCAAAACCCGCACCCAGTTCGGCCGCCCGATCGGCTCGTTCCAGGCGATCAAGCACCGCCTCGCCGACCTGTGGGTGGAGATCTCCCAGGCGCGCGCGGTGGTGCGCAGCGCGGCCAGCGCGGCTGCTGCCGTGCGCGAGCCCGGCGCCGGGGCCGCGGAGGCGGCCGAGGCCGAGGTCGGCGCCTCGCTCGCGCAGGCGTTCGTCTCCGGTGTGGCGGTCAAGGCCGCGGAGGAGGCGCTGCAGTTGCACGGCGGCATCGGCTTCACCTGGGAGCACCCGCTGCACCTGTACCTCAAGCGGGCCAAGAGCGACGCGATCGCGCTGGGCACGGCCGACCGGCACCGGCTCGCACTGTCGGGCCTGGTCGACCTGCCGGCGCCGACCGGCTGAGTCGGGCCCGAGGGCGCCCGTCAGCGGGTGCCGTCCGGCGGTGCGCCGGAGGCACCCGCTGCGCCCTGTCGAGGGCCCACGGGCCACAGAGGCGCCGCGGGGAGCGCCTCACGCGGCGGCCGCGGCCTTGGCGATCCGCTCGGCCGCAGCGTCGACGTCGGCGTCGGAGAGGTCCAGGTGGACGACCAGGCGGATGCGGTCCTCCCCCATCGGCACGCAGCCGACGCCTTCGCGCGCGAACAGGTCCGCGAGCTCCTGCGCGCGGCCGGCGGGGGTGTCGACCAGGATCATGTTGGTGCGCGCCCGTGCGCCCAGCGGCGGGGTCAGGGAGATCCGCTCGGCCAGGCGCCGCGCGCGCTCGTGGTCCTCGGCGAGCCGGTCCACGTGGTTGCGCAATCCGTAGAGCGCTCCCGCGGCGACGATCCCCGCCTGGCGCATGCCGCCGCCCAGCAGCTTGCGCGCCCGCCGACCCGCGGCGATCGCCGCGGCGTCGCCGACCAGAGCGGAGCCCACCGGGGCGCCGAGCCCTTTGGAGAAGCACACCGACACCGTGTCGGCGCCCCGGGCCAGGCGCGCCGGGGTCTCCCCCAGCTCCACGGCGGCGTTCCACAGCCGCGCGCCGTCCAGGTGCACCAGCATGCCGCGGTCGTGGGCGAAGGCGGCGATGCGCTCCTGCTCGGCGGGCGGGACGACCAGGCCGGAGAAGGTGTTCTCCAGGCAGATCAGCCGCGGCCGGGCGCGGTGCACGTCGTCGACGCCCCGCGCCCACCGCTCCAGCAGGGCGGCGTCGGGGTAGCCGGACTCGGAGTCGTGCAGCCGGGGCAGCACCCGCGCCAGCACCGAGGTGCCGCCCTGCTCGTTGGCGACCACGTGCGCGAGGCGGTGGGACCAGACCTCCTCGCCCGAGCGGGTCTGCACATAGACCGCGATCTGATTGGACATGTGCCCGGAGGGCACGTACAACGCGGCCTCCTTGCCCAGCACGGCTGCGGTCTCCTCTTCCAGCGCCCGGACCGTCGGGTCCTCGCCGAACACGTCGTCGCCGACGTCGGCCTCGGCCATGGCCCGCCGCATCGCGGGCGTGGGCTTCGTGACCGTATCCGAGCGAAGATCGATCATTCCGGGTGCTCCGTTCCGCCCGACAACCACTGCTGAAACCGGCTCCCCACTCTAGCCGCGCGGCCGTCGAGTGCTCCGACCGCGGCGGGCGCCCGGCGTCTCACGCCAGTGCCTCGGCCATCTCCACGACCACCAGCGCGGCGGCGCCCTCCACGCTCTGCACGCCGGTGCCGTAGTCGGGCTGGCCGTCGGAGAGCACCGCGACCAGGTACTCGCGTTCACCGCGCACGATGCCGCCGGTGCTGTGCACGGTCCACGACCCGCCGTCGCCGCGCACGGGCGCCCAGCCGTTCTTGAGCCGGGCGGAGCCGGCGGGGTCCGCCGCCGCACTGATCCCCCAGGCCTGCTCCGGCGCCACCGAGCCCATAAGCGAAAGGACGTGGTCGCGGCTGCGCTCGCTCAGCGGGCTAGCCGGGGTGAAGACCGAGCGCAGCAGCCGGAGCCGGTCCTCGGCCGTCGTCGTGCCCAGCCCCCAGGCCCCGCCTTGGTGGGACCGGGTGTCGCGCAGTCCCAGGCGCCGGGTGGCGTACTCGAACCCGGGGGTGAAGCCGTTGTGCTGGTAGGCGGTGTCAGCGGCCTCGTTGTCGCTGTAGCGGATCATCCGCTCGGCGAGCGCCTTCTCGCGGTCGGTGAGGAAGCGGCCGCGCTCCTCGGCGCGCAGCAGCATGTGCACGACCAGGTCCAGCTTGACGGCGCTGGCGGTGCTGAACCCGGTGTCGGCGGCGTAGCCGAAGGCCGCGCCGGTGCGCGTCTCCTGCACCGCCAGCGCCAGCCGGCCCGGGCGGCCGGAGAGGTGGTCGTCCAGCAGGCCGGCGATGCGGTCGCGCTCCCGCGGGGTCAGCGCGGCGGCGGTCTCGATCGGGGCGCCGGACCCGGCGGGAGAGGGGCGCACCGCGGCGCCGCCGACCCGCGGAGGCTCCACCGGCGCCGTGGCGACGGCGACCGCGGCGGCGGCC